>JAAAOH010000374.1 GCA_009908925.1 Spirochaetota bacterium
GGAGAGATCTTTATGACGACCTCGCCGAACTGGCCGTGGCCGCCGGACTGCTTCTTGTGGCGGTAGCTCGCGTCGGCGGTTTTCTGGATGGTTTCCCGGTACGCGACCTTGGGAAGCTTGGTCTCGACGTCGATCTTCTGGCTCTGCTTGATCTTGTCGAGGATCATGTTGAGGTGGAGCTCACCCATGCCGGAGATCACGGTTTCCTTGGTTTCCTCGTTCTGTTCGACGGTGAAGGTGAGGTCTTCCTCCTGTGCGCGATGCAGCATCTCTGCGAGGCGATCCTCCGCCTTGCGATCGGAGACCTCGATGGCGACCGCGTGAACGGGCTGCGGCAGCTGAACCGGCTTGACCGTCACCGGATGGTCGGGGCTCGAGAGAGTATCGTTGACCTTCGCGGAGTTGATCTTGGTCAGTATTCCGATATCTCCGGCAACGAGCTCCGATGTTTCATCGATCTTTTTGCCCTGCGAGGTGTAGACCTTCGAGAGCTTCTCTTTCTTCCCCTCACGACTGTTATAGAGCTCGCTGTCGTGGGAGAGCGTCCCGCCGATCATCTTGATAAAGGAGAGCTTGCCGGAGAACTGATCGATGCGGGTCTTGAAGCACAGGGCGGCCAGGGGGCCGTCGGCCGCAATCGGGAACTCCTCCTCCGCGCCGTCCGCGCTCACGCTGGTCTCGGTCACGCGGGCAGGCGAGGGGCCTGCAATGGTGAGCACGTCGAGGAAAGCGGTCAGTCCGGTGGTAAGCGTTGCCGAGCCGCAGACGACGGGCACGATCTTGTTGTCGCCCATGCCCTCGGCGAGGCCGGTTCTGACCTCGGCATCGGTGAGGGTTTCCTCTTCGAGGTACTTGGTAAGCAGATCATCATCGCCCTCGGCGGCGGATTCGAGGAGTGTAGCCCGCGCTTCCTCGGCCTGTTCCCTGAACTCGTCCGGAATCTCGGTGGCCGTCTCTTTTGCCCCGTCGCCGGGAACGGGATAGGCTTTCATCTCCACAAGATCGATGATGCCCTGAAAATCGGAGCCTGTACCCATCGGGATCGTGACCGGCACGAAGCTCGCTTCGAACTTCTCGGTGAGGTCGGCGAGGGCTTTCGAGAAGTCCGCCATATCTTCGTCGAGCTTGTTGACGAAAACGATGCGCGGCTTGTTCCTCGCATCGAGCCGGCGCCAGATCTTGATTGTCTCGATCTGTACTCCGGCGCGCGCGGCCACCATCACGGCGGCGGATTCACAGACGCGCAGTGCGGCGACGACCTCGCCGACGAAGTCGGAGGCGCCCGGCGTGTCCATGATGTTTATCTTGCCGTCCTTCCACTGGAGGTTGCTGAGGGTGGCGTGCACGGATTGCCTGTTCGCAATTTCCTCTTCGGTGTAGTCGCTGACGGTCTTGCCGGACTCGACCGTCTCGGGCTTCGAGATGGTTCCTCCGGTGAAGAGCAGATGCTCGACGAACGCAGTCTTACCGGTGCTGCCGTGACCGACGACGGCAACGTTGCGAATGGAATCCGTGGATGTGCTCATCAACTTTCTCCTTAAGCGAGCAGGACTCGGGTTAATCGTATTTTAACCGCCACTATAGGCGCGCCATTATGCCGTTGTCAAGCAAAGCTTGTACGCCAGTCGGCCGAGCCGTCGAGCTCACGCGCTACCCGGACTGCTTTTCGGAGGCCTTTGCGAAGTGGGAGAACTCCATCGCGTAGTTGCCACGACCCTGGGTGATGCTTCGCAGGGAGGTGGAGTAGCCGAACATCTGCTTGAGCGGTGCTTCCGCGCGAATATGTTCCATCGCCGGCCGCGACTCCACGCCCTGGACGACGCCACCACGCATGGTGATCCCGTTGATCACGTCGCCGAGGAAATCGGCGGGGCACATGACGTCCACACGCATGATGGGCTCGAGGAGGATGGGCCCGGCGGCGCTACAGGCGTTGTCGAAGCCCATGGATCCGGCCGCCTCGAAGGCAAGGGGGGTCGAGGTAAGCTCGTCGTAGCGGGCTCCCACCAGCGTCACGCCGATGTCGATTGTCGGATAGCCGAAGACAATGCCGGAGGTGAACGCCGCCTCCACGCCGCGTCGTACCGCGTCAATGAGCTCCTCCGGGAGGTCGTTCTTCGAGACTTCGTTCGTGAAGTGGTTTCCGCTTCCCCTGTCGAGGGGCTGGACCCGCAGCGTGATCTCGGCGTTGTTCTCCTTGCCGCCGAGGACGCGGTGGTAGCTTTCGGTGTGCTCGAGGGTCTGCGTGATCGACTCACGGTAGGTCACCTGCGGTTGGCCGACGCGCGCGCCGACCTTGAAGTCGTCGATGATACGGGTGACCAGCACGTCGAGATGGAGCTCGCCCATGCCGGAGATGATGAGCTCGCCGGTGTCCTCGTTCTCGTAGCTGAAGAAGGTGGGATCCTCCTTCGCGAGGATGGTGAGCACGTCCTTCAGCTTGTCACGCTGCGAGAGGGTCTCCGGCTCGATGGCCACCGAAATGACGGGCTCGGGAAAGTGCATCCGCTCGAGGATGACGGGAAAGCCCTCGCTTCCGATGGTGTCGCCGGTCTGGGCGTGCTTGAACCCGATGAACACGGCGATATCGCCGGCCTCTACGCTGTCGACGGCCTCCGTGCGGTTGGCGTGCATGCGCAGCAGCCGGTGGACGCGCTCGCGTTTCTTCTTGTCGGCATTGTACACGGTCGACCCGGCCTTCACCGCGCCGGAGTACATGCGTACGAAGCACAGATCGCCTGCCTCCCGCTCGGATTGTATTTTGAAGACGAGTCCCACCGGCGGGCCGTCCGGGGTGCGCTCTACGGGGACCTTCGTCTCCTTCTTTGCGTGAATGCCTTCCTCGGCCTCGATCTCTTCCGGCGCCGGCAGGTAGTTGACCACGGCG
The DNA here is from genome assembly GCA_009908925.1 of Spirochaetota bacterium. Taxonomy (GTDB): domain Bacteria; phylum Spirochaetota; class Spirochaetia; order DSM-27196; family PWMO01; genus JAAAOH01. The sequence continues at coordinate 2,888 of JAAAOH010000374.1, forward strand.
TCGAGGAGCGGCTGTACTCCCACGTTCTTGAGGCTCGCGCCGCAGAAGGTCGGCACGATGCTGCGATCGAGCGTCTTCTCTCGAATGACATGGTTGATGGTGTCGGTGGGAATATCTTCACCGTCGAGGTAGAGCTCGGTGAGCTCATCGGAGTAGGCACTGAGCGCATCTATCATCGCATCGCGCCACTGTGCCGCGGTTTCCCGGTATTCCTCGCGGATGGGAGCCGTCCCCATCTCAGAGCCGAAGGTCTCGTGGTCCCAGTGAAGCTCCTGCATGGAGAGGAGATCGATCGTGCCCTCGAAGCCCTGCTCCTTCCCGATGGGGATGGACAGGATGACGGGGTTGGCGCCGAGCTTATCCTTCATCTCCTCGACGACGGCGAAGAAGTCCGCGCCGATGCGGTCCATCTTGTTTACGTAGGCAAGACGGGGAATGTTGTAGGTGTCCGCCTGGTGCCATACCGTTTCAGACTGCGGCTCCACGCCGCCGACCGCGTCGAAGATGGCCACAGCGCCGTCGAGCACCCGCAGAGAGCGCTCCACCTCCGCGGTGAAATCCACGTGTCCCGGCGTATCGATGATGTTGATCTGATGATCCCGCCAGAAGCAGGTCGTAGCCGCCGAGGTGATGGTGATGCCCCGGTTCTGCTCCTGTGTCATCCAGTCCATAGTCGCATCGCCGTCGTCCACCTCCCCGATGCGGTGACGCTTGCCGGTGTAGAAGAGGATCCGTTCGGTAGTCGTAGTTTTCCCGGCATCGATGTGTGCCATGATGCCGATGTTTCTGAGTTTTCTAAGCTTCATTGGTCTCGCCGGGGCGAATAATAGCACACAGCAAGTCGGTGTGGAAACATCCGGGAAATTGCGCATATAGCTCGGGCAGGGGTATAATCCGGCATAATGACAGAGAAACAAGCGCTTCGTGCCCTCCGTGCCCACGCCTCCGACAACGTTGCAACCGCCCTCGACGCGTTGCAGGCCGGGGATACCGTCGCCGTATCCGCCTCCCGGGAGGCGTCGGGCGGGGAGTCCATCGTCGCAGCCACGGCGGTACCGAAATACCACAAGCTCGCCCTGCGAGCGATGGCCGCCGGCGAAGCGGTTGTGAAGTACGGCGAGACGATCGGCGAGGCCACGGTCGACATAGCGGCCGGCGCCCACGTGCACGTCGACAACATGAACAGCAGGAGGGGACGTCGATGACGCTTACCGGATACCGGCGCTCCGACGGCCGTGTCGGCTTTCGAAATCACCTGGTCATCCTGCCGACCTCGGTCTGTGCTTCGGAGGCGGCGGTGCGCATCGCCGGTGCGGTTCCCGGCGCGGTCGCCCTCCCGCATCAGCACGGCTGCTGCCAGATGGGGGAGGACTACCGCCAGACGCTTCGAACCCTCGTCGGGCTCGCCTCGAATCCGAACGTGGGCGCCGCCATCGTCGTCGGCCTCGGCTGTGAGGGAATCCAGGCCGACACCGTGCGCGAGGAGCTGACTGCCGCAGGAACGCGAGTCGCCGGTCTCGTCATTCAGGAGCACGGCGGTACCCGCCGCACTGTCGCGGAGGGTGTGCGGCTTGCTACCGGGATGGCCGCGGAGCTCGGGCGCACAGAGCGCGTTCCCTGCGAGGTCTCCGATATCGTTCTCGGCCTCGAGTGCGGCGGCTCCGACCCCACTTCCGGCATCGCATCGAACCCCGCCGTGGGAGTGGCGTCTGACCTGCTCATCGGCGCCGGGGGAACCTCGATCCTCTCGGAGACGACGGAGCTCATCGGGGCGGAGCACATCCTCGCGCGGCGTGCCGTGAACGAGGGCGTTGCCTCGCGGATTCTCGAGGTGGTCTCCCGAACCGAAGAGCGGGCGCGGGATGCGGGCGCGGACCTGCGGGGGAGCCAGCCGACACCCGGAAACATCGCCGGGGGCCTGAGCACCATCGAGGAGAAGTCGCTCGGGTGCATCTACAAGGCGGGGAGTGCGCCCGTGCGAGGCGTGCTCGAGTACGCTGAGCCGGTTCCGAGCGGCGGCGGGCTCTACTTCATGGACACCCCGGGACAGGATATCGACTCGATCACTGCAATGGTCGCCGGCGGGGCGCAGATCGTGGTGTTCACCACCGGGCGCGGTACGCCGACGGGGAATCCCGTGGCACCGGTGATCAAGGTGACGGGAAACGGCGATACATTTCGCAGCATGGGCGAGCATATTGATGTAAACGCGGGCCGAATCATAGATGAGGGCACTGAGGTTGCCGCGGTCGGGCAGGAGATCTACAACATGATACTCGCAGTGGCCTCGGGCTCCCGGACCGCCGCCGAGCAGCTCGGCCACCGGGAGTTCGGCATTCATCGGATCGGCTACACCTACTGACCCGGCGTGGTGGCCTGGCCGGCTCGGCTTGACACCCCCGCGGGCGCGTGATAGCTTCACCACCGCTCGGGCGGTTAGCTCAGCGGGAGAGCGCCTGCCTTACAAGCAGGATGTCACTGGTTCAAATCCAGTACCGCCCATCGTGACCCGGCGCCTCATCGGCGTCGGTTTTTTTGTGTGCAATCCGAAGCGGGAGTACGCACTATGGGAACTGCGATCGTCGTTGCGCACCGCGGTGGGGGCGGTGTTCGCCCGGAGAACACGGTGGCCGCGTTTGATCACGCTGTGGGACTTGGCTGCTGGTTTCTGGAGCTCGATGTCCGTGCTACGAGCGACGGGATACCGGTGGTCATTCACGATGCGCAGGTTGATCGGGTGAGCGACGGGCAGGGCCCCGTCTCGACGTACTCGTCCACCGAGCTTGCCGAGCTCGACGCCGGGTACAGCTGGAGCGAAGACGGCCGCAGCTTTCCGTTCCGCGGTCAGGGTATCCGCATCCCAACGCTGCGCGAGGTATTCGACCGCTACCCGCGCGCGTGGATATCCATCGACATCAAGGCCGCCGACCCCCGTCTGACGGCTGCGGTGGCCGAGCTCGTCACGTCCTTCGAGCGCGCGAATCGTACCGTGGTCGGCTCGTTCTCCTGTCGGACTTCCCGCCGCTTCCGCCGACTTGAGCCGAACGCTCATGCAAGTGCCTGCCCGATGGAGGTGCGCCGCACGGTTGCGGCCGCCGCATCCGGTGTGAAACCGCTGGTACCCCGCCGCCCCGACTTCCTCATGGTGCCCGAACGCTGGGGTCGCGTGCACATCATCACGCCGCGATTCCTCGCGCTGGCCGCGCGCGGCGCCAAGCAGGTGTACGTCTGGACGGTGAATGATGCGGAGACCGCCGTGCGGCTCTCCGACGCGGGGGTGGACGGCCTGGTAACCGATTTCCCCGGCCGGATCGCCGCAGCGCTCGGCTGACAGATGGTGCCTGGTGCATCCCGGGGGAGACGCGTCAGGCCTTACTGAAGCAGCGCCTCCTCGGCAAGATAGGTCTCTACCGATACGATCGGCTCGTGCGCGTAGGCGCGGCTTTCCTGGCCGGCGCGAACGCTGTGGGTCTGGCCGATGAGGTTTTCAATGGCGACGTCACCCTCCGTGACCTGCAGACTGATGCCGTCGTACACGAAATCGGTCCCGCGCACCGAGGCCGTGGATACCGGACTGACGATGCGGAAATCACTTCGCCGGTCATCGGCGCTGCGAACGCGTGCGTTCACCTTGCCGAAGGGCATGGAGAGTCTGGCCTGATCCACGTCCTCTCGCTCGGCGAGCTCAGCGATGGAGACCTGAGAGAGCGGCGACACATCGACTTCGGAGCGGCCGATTGTTATCACGGCGCGTCCGCGAAAGCCCGTCGCAACGAGATCACCGGCGGCGAGCAGCATGCCTTCCTCGGCACGCTCCCAGCCGCCCGCCGAGGCGGACACGCGTACCGTGCCGTCCACCGAGGCGATGCGCGCCTCGAGAGCCGCGAATGCCGGTACCGCGAGTGCAAAGAGAAGTACCAAAATCACGTATCGTTTCATCGAAAACCTCCGTCTGTGTGCTTCCTCCCGCGCCCTCACAGGGAGAGCTCAATGCGGGCTGTCACTCTACTCTGCGGTGTGGTGTCGTCCACGGTACCCGCATTCCTGAGTAAACTACTCGGCCAAAATATATCGCCCTCGAGTGCAAATCTCAAATCGGACACCGGTCGAATTTCGATTGTTGTTCCCGCCTCTGTGCCTATGTAACCGACATCGGCAGTCGGGGGGAGTCCGGAGACGGTCCCGGCTCCTTCCACGGGTCGGTAAACTGCAGCCACCGAAACGGCGGTTCGCAGTCCTTCGCGAGGACCTGCGCCAATGCTCACCGGCTGTACGGAATAGTCGAGCTTCGCGAACGCGATGTTCGAGAGCAGGAGTGGTGTGAAACGCACAAGCGAGGGGGCGGTGATGGGCGCGAAATGGCGGGCAGTTCCGCTTGCAGTCGGAGAGAAGCGGGAGAAGCCGTCCTCACCGCCGGCCCAGCCGAGCTGCAGCTCTGCGCGGCTCTTCCCGAGCTGCGGAGCAAATGCTCTCAGGCTCGCCCCGGCGGCCGCTGCCAGCGTGGAATAGGTTTCGTCGTTGTCGCCGGAATCGGCGAAGTAACGGGATGCACGGCCGATGCCGTAAACGGTGTAGAACACCCGCCGCGAAAGCGGTCCGGTCAGCGTGAGGCTGCTGTAGAGGCCGTCTGCCTCGTCGGTGGAATCGAGCTCGCTCGAGGTGAGCTCGGGAAGGTCGAGATGTCCCACGGCGTCCACGATGATGCTTTGTCGGCCGAGAAGCTCGGGGAAGGCAAGCTCCACTCGCCCGAGCAGGTGGGCCGGCCCGAAGAGGTTATCGTCGTCGAGCAGATCTCCCGTGGTCAGCCGGACGTCCGTCGAATCGCGAAACAGGAACCCCGTATACGCCGATTGGACTCGGAAGGTTACGACCGGCGCCACGATTCCCGCCGAGACGCCGTCAGCCGGTGTGTCCACCACCATGCCCGTGGTATCGCGGAGGCCGAACCTGCCTGCGGTGAGCTCGGCCACGGTGCCGCCCCCGTCGGCGGAAATCGGTACCCGCGTGAAGTACCGGGCGCGGTCGAGTGCCGGGGTGAACTCGCCATCGGATTCCGGCGCGCCTTCGTCGTAGCGATAGCTGTACCCGCCCGCTACCTCGATGTCGCTGTCCGGTGAGAGAATCCAGGAAAGAGAAGCGTCGGCCGCTGTTTCGGTGAAGATGTCCGTTTCCCGGGTATGCTCGGCGCCGACCTCGCTCGAGAGGTCGATGTCGAGCTCGGCAGCTGTGGCCCGTGGTGTTCCGAGCAACAGGACGACGGCCGCCGGCAGAATGGCCAGGCCTCCGGCTCGTTTCATACAAAGCCTCATGTCCGGTCCTCCGTCCATTCGATGGCGTTTCCGATCACCCTCAGGGCCTCTACGCCCGCGATGTTATCTGTGGCGTCGAGGCGATCGAGAAGGATTCGTCGAAAGCGCAACTCTCTGACTGCATATCGCGGGCTCGGTGCGAGCCGATACATCAGGCCACCGGGAATATCGAAGGCCTTCATTACCAGGTAGGAGAACTCCGCCACCGTGAGCGGCCCGTCCACCGCCCGGGAGTCCCATCCCAGTTGGCTGCGAAGTCCCGGATTCAGTGCGGCATCCGGCGCGGCGGTGCGGGGCAACGTCCCGGATGCAACGAGGACGGCAAAGCCACCTTCCCGGTATGTGACCTCCTCGGCGGTCTGCATCGTTGCGATGACCTCCATCTGGTCGGCGGCCGGCACGGTGACCAGGGGAGCAAGAAAAAGCACGAGTGCGATCCACGTTTTCGTCACAGGTGGTACCCCTTTTTGGCTCTTCATCCTTATATTCCTGACCAACATACCACTGATATGACGGCAAAGCAAAGCGAGGATTCATGAAGCGTTTTTCCCTTTTTCCGATTCCCGGCGTCCTGTTCTTCGCCCTGCCCCTGCTCTTCGCCGGAGTCTTCGCCGCGCTGCAGTACACGCCCCTCCTGCGGACGGCGGAGAACCGCTGGTACGACCAGCTGTTGCGTTTCAGGCCTTCCGTCGAGGAGCACGAGGACATCGTTCTGCTCAACATTGACGATCGTGCCGTCGCGGCGCAGGGTGAGTGGCCGTGGCGGCGCGGGGCTACGGGAGACCATCTGCTCCGCCTCAGCGAGCTTTCGCCGGCGGCCGTGGTGCTCGATATCGAGTACATCGACCCCGGTCTTCTCGAAATCGATGGTGATAACTACACAGAAACGGTGCCGCGAACGGTGGAAGAGGAGTTCAGCTCGCTCCGGACGAATACCCTGGACGTCGCCGAAGCCCTGGACTCCGGCGCCCTCGATGCGGGATCAGCGCCCTTGTACTTCCTCGATCTTGCCGAGGAGCTCCGTCTCTCTCAGCGCCGGATCGAGCGGGAGCTCGACGCAGCGGTCAGAGACGGGGACCGCCATCTGGCAACCGCGATGTCGCTGAACGGCCCGGTGTACCTTCCCGTTGTCCTCGCCGCCCGTGAGGAGCAGGCGCTCGGCCTTGAGTCCCCGGAGGCGACCCGTGACTTCTCTATTGACGCAGACGGAGAGGTGGAGCGCAGCGTCCCGGCAGTGGCGGAGGTTCGTGGCATCGTCGACCCAATCGACGAGGGAGCCGCCGCCGCGGGGTTCGCAAATACCCAGGTTGACGCAGACGGGGTGAAGCGGGCCATTCATCTGCTCCTGCGCCGGGAAGAGCAGGTGTTGCCGCAGCTGGTCCTGCCCGCCTATGTCGATCAAACCGACGTCGAGCGGGTCGAGGTAACCGAGCAGGATGTTATGTTTCACCGCGGCGAGGAGGAACCGACGACTCGCGTGCCTCGGCTTCCCGACGGACGGGTGCTGGTGAACTGGCCCCAGAAGCGCTTCGAGGACTCGTTTACCCAGGTATCGTTTGCCGACCTCATCGAGCTCGGGCGGCTCGAAGACGACCTGCTGTTCAACCTCCGACAGATGGAGCAGGCGGGGTACTTCGCGTATGCCGACGGGTCAATCGCGCCTGTAGAGGCCTGGAACCGGTCGGAAGAGGTCAGCCGACGTGCGATTGCCGAGGAAAACCCGGCATTGTATAGGGAATCACAGGAGCTCGCACGGGTCTATCGGGCGGCAGTCGGCACCTTTCTCGGCGGCGATGCGGAGGCTGCGATGCTCGCCGACGCAGACGCGATCCTCTCCGACGAGACGCTCAGTGACTCCGAGCGCCGGTCGGTAGAAAACGCCCGGGCGAGCGTGGAGGAAGTCTTCCGCAAAACGCGCGGCATTTATGACCAGGCCCTGGACCTTCGGGACCGGCTGGAATCATTGCTTGGCGACCGCACGGTATTCGTGGGACTTACGGCCACCGGAACATCCGATATCGGCGTCATGCCCTTTGATGAGGAGTACGTCAACGTCGGTCTTCACGCGTCCGTGCTCAATATGCTCCTCCAGGAATCGTTCCTCGACCGCCTGCCGCGCACATACTCGGCCGCTCTGGCGCTCATTCTCGCAATTGCCGTTTCGTTTCTCGTTCGCGGAAGAAAGCCACTCGCGGGGATCGCCATGGGAATCTCGGCGGTGGGCGGCGTCCTCGCTGCACAGGCTGTCATTTTCGTAGCGGCCGGCGTCTACGTTCCGGTGCAACCGATCCTTCTCGCAATGCTTTTCTCATTCATCACCCTCACGGTCCTGGCTTTCGTCGAGACGGAACGTGAGAAGAGCTGGCTCCACAACGCGTTCGAGCACTATATCTCGGCGGAGTTCATCCAGGAGCTCGTGGAGCAGCCCGAGAAGCTGCATCTCGGCGGTGAGGAGCGAGAGCTCACGGCCATGTTTACCGACGTGAAGCAGTTCACACGCATCTCCGAGAGCCTCGACCCGAAAGAGCTTGTGAGCCTCCTCAACGACTATCTCTCCCACATGAGCGATATCATCCTTGACGAGCGTGGCACCATCGATAAGTTCGAGGGAGACGCGGTGGTGGCGTTCTTCGGGGCTCCGGTAGAGCTGGGCGATCATCCGCGACGTGCCTGCCATGCGGCGGTGCGCATGAAGAAGATGGAGGAGATCCTCAACGAACGATTCCTCCGCCAGGATCTGTCGCCAACCCCGGTCTTGAGCCGTATCGGCATAAACACCGGGCCGATGCTCGTGGGGAACCTCGGTACGACCCGGCGTATGGATTACACAATTCTCGGCCATGAGGCGAATCTGGCGTCACGGCTCGAGGGTGTGAACAGGCAGTACGGAACCTGGATCCTGCTGAGCGAGCGAACGTATCGCCAGGCCGGCGACGGGTTTCTGATCAGACGGCTCGACCGCGTGCGGGCCGTCGGCATTCAGGAGCCGGTTCGGCTCTACGAGCTTCTCGGCGAGCGCGGAGAGGAGACACCGATGCTGAAGGAGGCACTCAGCCTCTTCGACGAGGGGCTTGCCGCATTCGAGAGTCGTAACTGGACCACGGCGCTTCGCAGCTTCGAGAACGTGTTGCGCATCTACCCGGGTGACGGCCCCGCATCGCTGTTCTCGTCTCGATGCCGTAACTTCATGGAACGCGAGCCGGCTACGGAATGGGACGGGGTCTTCAACCTGAATCGCAAGTAAGCTACGATGCCTGAAGTACTATGACGGCCCCGCTTGTGCTGAATGTCGCGTTTCTCCTCGCCGGCCTGATTCTCCTGTACTTCGGTGGCGATTTCCTCGTGTCCGGAGCCTCGGGTATCGCACGGCGCCTCAACATACCGGTCATCGTGATTGGACTCACGGTGGTTGCCTTCGGAACCTCGGCCCCCGAGCTATTCGTCAGTCTGATCTCGGCGTGGAAGGGGCTCATGCCGGTGTCGGTGGGAAACGTTGTCGGGAGCAATATCATCAATGTTGCGCTCGTGCTCGGGCTCGTGTCGCTGGTGCGTCCGCTACCGGTCACCCGAAAGATTGCGCTCATCGACACGCCCATCATGATCGCGTCGGCGCTGGTACTCGCTCTCGTGGTGATCAATTTCGACGGCGGCCCGGAGGGAGGCGCCGCGGACGCCGGCAGCGCATCCGGTGCGGCGGCTCCCTACTGGCAATACGGTGTGATCACCACGATCGAGGGCCTCGTGATGGTAGGCCTGCTCGTTGCCTACCTGTACTTTCTCTATCGAAATGCAAGCAAGAGCGGGGCGGAGGCGCTAGAAGAGATCCCGATTGATGAGATACCCGTCGAGCCCTCGGGGGCCATGCCGCTTCTCTTCTTCAAGGTGATAGCAGGTGTGGCGGGGCTTGCCCTCGGCGGTCAGCTTCTCGTCGACGGGGCGTCGTGGATCGCCGAGAACATCTTCGGGGCGTCGCAGCGCTTCATCGGGGTGACCGTGGTCGCCTTCGGGACGAGCCTGCCGGAGCTCGTAACATCCCTGGTCGCGATCGTCAGGGGCGAGACCGACATCTCCCTCGGCAACGTCGTCGGCAGCAATATCTTCAACTCCCTGCTCGTGCTCGGCGCGACCTCGCTGCTTCGCAACATCGAGATCGGAAGCAGCGACTTCCGGCTCGACTTTCTTTTTATGGTGTCGGTCAGCGTCCTGCTCTTCGTCATAACCGCATGGAAGCGGAAGCTTCCGCGATGGGGTGGGGCGAGCTTCTTCGTAATCTATATCGTGTACTTTGTCATTCTTCTGCAGACGCGTACAATATAGAAATCATGCCGGACGCCAAACCGATTATCGACCCCCGCGCCGTGGTACGGCGGCTCCTGGTCCTGCTTCCCATCTCCGTCGGTATCAGCGTCGTGGTGGCTCTGGTGAGTACCGGCACACGTGAGATCCTCAGGCTCGAGGCATTCTCGTTCTGGCTGTTCGCGGCGGCTGCCGGCCTGCGCCTCGTGCCGTGGATGTCGAAAGCGTTCCGGCTGACGAACTGGATGCATTTCCTCGGACATCGCTTCAGCTTCGCGGACGGTCTTCGGATCTCGATCATGTCGGAGCTGGGGATGGCGTTGACACCCACGGCGGTCGGCGGCCAGCCGGTAAAGGCCGGAATGCTCTACCAGCGCGGGGTGTCCCTGGGCGAGGCGACGTCGCTGACAACGATACAGACCGTCGAAGACCTCACGTTCTACGCCATCGGGCTTCCGCTGGCGCTTACCCTGGCGTCCCTGCGGGCGAAGGCGGCCCTGACTCGTGTCATGGAGCGGGAGGTGATGGGGACCGGCGGCTGGTTGATCGCTGCGGGTGTTTTCGCCGCCGTCCTGGTAGCCGCCGTGCTGCTCGCGCGCGCCTTCGGTGTGTTTCCGAAACTGCGACGCAGGCTTTACTCCTTCGGGAACGAGTTCAAGCGGCTGTACGCAGAAATCATCAAGCGGGGTAAGCAGCGCTTCGCCCTGAACGTGGCGGTGGCGGCCGTGCACTGGGTCAGCCGCTACTCCGTTGTCGCGACGCTGACGCTCAGTTTGGGCTATGAGGTGAATTTTCTGAACTTTCTGGTCCTACAGTGGGTGCTCTTCGCGATCATGGCGTTCGTACCCACCCCCGGCGCGACGGGTGGGGCGGAAGGGCTGTTCGTGCTGCTGTTCACCGGGGTGCTCCCTCGCCAGGCGCTGGGTACGATACTCATCGGCTGGCGATTTCTGGATTTCTATTTCACGACGATACTTGCACTGGCCGTGCTGGGCCTCGGGCGACTCGGGTCACGAGCCCCGGATGTGGTGAAAGACTGAGGAAGGAGACCGCATGCGCGGAATATCGACGCTCTCACGACTCGGGCTGCTTATCTCGGCATTTGCCCGCCACGGTCGCCTGGTGAGTGTTACCACCTGGTTTCTCTTCGCGGCCCCGCTGATTGCCGTCACCCGGCTTACTCTGAGACTCGATGAACTTCTCTACCCGGAGCTTCGAACCCTCCCGGTCGAGAAGCCGGTGTTCATCATGGGACACCCGCGCAGCGGGACGAGCTTCTTCCAGCGCCGGGTGTTCAGAAGCGGCGCCGCGGCCATGTTTACCACCTGGGAGCTCTTCGCCCCTTCGGTTGTTCTGCGGCGCCTGCTGCGCCCTGTTGTTCGCCTCCTCACGCGCAATGCCGTGGACATCGTTCAGTCCTCCGACTACGGCCACGAGGTGCGCCTGGCCGATGTGGAGGAGGATGAAGGTCTGTTCCTCCATCGCCTCGATAGTGAAATGATGACATTCCTTTGTCCCCGGTTGCTCATCGACAAGGAGTCGGCCGACCTCGGATTCCGGCTCGGATGGGTGAGCGAGCGCGAGATGCGGCGCTCGATGGAGTTCTACCGACGCTGTCTCAGAAGAAATCTCTTTCATTCGGGAAAAGCCCGGGTGGTGGCGAAGTGCAACCCGTCTGTGTTTCGGCTGCCGGCACTCCTCGAAGCCTTTCCCGACGCGCAGATCGTGTACGTCGTACGCCGCCCGGAGGACAGCATCCGCTCGTTCCTCGCGTTCACCGAGCGATTCGTCGCTCCGTTGCTGAAAGAAGGCGAGCTGCCGGTCTATTTCCGCCGGAAGTATCGGTGGTGCGTCGAGCTCTACAGGCGGT
>JAAAOH010000074.1 GCA_009908925.1 Spirochaetota bacterium
GTCACAGCCCTCATCGGCCCGTCGGGGTGCGGCAAGTCCACGTTTCTGCGCACCCTCAACAGGATGAACGATCTCATCGACGGGGTTCGCATCGAGGGCTACGTCGGTTACGAGGGGAAGAACCTCTACACGGATTTCTCACCGATCGACCTGCGAACACGGGTGGGCATGGTGTTTCAGAAGCCGAACCCCTTTCCGATGACGGTGTTCGAGAATGTCGCTTACGGCCCGAGGCTCCACGGAATCCGAAACAGGCAGGCGGTCGAAGAAGGGGTCGAGAAGAGCCTTCGTGCCGCGGCTGTCTGGGACGAGCTCAAGGACCGCCTGCACACCCCCGCCCTCAGTCTCTCCGGCGGCCAGCAGCAGCGCGTCTGCATAGCCCGGGCCCTGGCGGTGGAACCCGACGTTCTGCTCATGGACGAGCCGACCTCGGCGCTCGACCCCATCTCTACGGGCAAGATCGAAGGCTTGGTCGAAGAGCTCAAAGAGCAGTACACTATCGTGATTGTAACCCACAATATGCAGCAGGCGGGGCGCGTGTCCGACTACACGGCGTTCTTCATGGTTGACGAGCGCAAGTCGGGATACGTCGCCGAGTATGGAAGCACGGTAGACATGTTCTTCAACCCGCAGAATGCCGAGACCGAGGCCTACATTTCCGGCCGATTCGGTTAAACAGATGGGATGATGGAGGCGGCCGCATGGCGCCACGAAAGTACTTTCTCAGTCAGCTGGATAAGATGTATCAGGACGTTCTGCGAATGGGCGCCCTGGTGGAAGAGGCTCTCAAGAAGTCGGTGACCGCCCTCGCGTCCCACGACTACGACCTCGCCGAGCGGATAATCGAAGAAGACCGCAGCATCGACAAGCTGCAGGTCGAGATCGAGGATCACTGCACCGAGCTTCTTGCCACACAGCAGCCGGTGGCAAGCGATCTTCGGGAAATCCTGACAACCATCCGTATCGTGGATGACCTCGAGCGGATAGGTGACCACGCCCGGCACCTCGCGCGGGCGGTCGGAGACATCTCGGACGAGACCTTCGTGACCGTCCTCCCGTCCATCGAGGAGATGGCCGAACGTGGCATCTCGATGATGCATGACGCCCTGACCGCCTTCGTGGATCAGGATGCCGAGCAGGCGGTCGCAGTCGCCGAGCGTGATGCCGCGATAGACCGCATGCAGAAGACACTCTACGGGAAACTCATCGACATCGTACGTGACCATCCGGACAAGGCGGACAAAGCGATGAACCTCATGTTCATGGTGCGGTTCCTCGAGCGCCTCGGGGATCATGTGCGAAGCGTCTGCGAGTGGGTGGTCTACGCGAAGCGCGGCGAACACGTTGAGCTTCGCACACCACGAAAGTAGCGGGCGCACAGCGCGTTGCGGGAGGACTGCGTAGTGGCCAAGAACACGGTTCTGGTCGTCGACGACGAACGCGATATCCTTGAACTGATCCGGTACAACCTCGAGAAGGAAGATTTCCATGTACGGACGGTGGGAACCGGAGAGGACGCCCTCCGTTTGGCCCGCGAGATCGAGCCGGACCTGATCATTCTCGATATCATGCTGTCCGGAATCAACGGAACGGAGGTCTGCAAGCGGCTCAAAGCCGCCGGGGAGACGCGCAACATTCCGGTGCTCATGCTTACGGCGAAGTCAGCCTCGAGTGATGTGGTGAACGGCCTCGAGCTCGGCGCCGATGACTACGTCACCAAGCCCTTCATCCCGAGCGTACTTCTTGCTCGTGTGCGAGCGGTTCTCAGACGGGCAGAGCGAAGCGAGAGGGAGAGCGCGGCTCCGGCGCGCATCCGGGTCCACGACATCCTCATCGACGTCTCCCGCCACGAGGTCTCGGCCGGCGATACGCCCGTCCCGCTTTCGGCCACCGAGTTTGCAATCCTCGAGTTTCTCGCACGGAATCCCGGCTGGGTCTTCTCCCGAAACCGGATCATCGATGCGGTCAGGGGAGAGGACTATCCCGTTACCGAGCGCTCGGTCGACGTACAGATCCTCGGCCTGCGCAAGAAGCTCGGGGATCACGGGAAACATATAGAGACCGTCCGCGGGGTCGGCTACCGCCTCGCCGGCGAGACATGAGTCCACGCAAAGCTGCTCTCAGAACCTTTCTTCGTAATTTCCTCGGCCTCACGGGCATTACCCTCGCACTGGGGCTCACCTCGGTACTGCTCGCCCGGGATGCCGTGATCGACCGCCACATCGAGGCAACCGCCGCTGCGGTGGAGACCGCCGCAGTCGTGGCCGGCATCCCGGCGGACCCGTCGCCCGGGGCGATAGAGCGCTTCGGAGACGAGCTCCTCACCGGGCTCGAGGTAGAACTGGTAACGGTGTTCGCTGCAGACGGCACCGTGCTGGCTGAGCTCGGGCACATCGGCGGGAGCGCGTCCCGCTATGCGAGGCCGCCCGAGTACCTGCAGGCCGCCAGAAGCGCCACGGGCTCCGACATACGTCGTGATGAACCCGAGGGGCCGATTTTCGTCCATGTCGCCCGAGCGCTGCAGCTGGAGGATGGCGCCCCGGCATATGTCGTACGGGTCTCTCAGCCGCGGACGACGGTCCTGTCGGGTATCTCCGGAATGATGGTGACCCTCGGCTACGTTCTCGTCGCGCTGATTTCGGCGGCCGCTCTCTACCTGTGGCGCGCGGCACGGGGTTACGAGACCTCGCTCGCCTCGGTAATGGAAGCGGCGAACCTCTACAGCCGGGGAGAATTGACGCATCGGGCGCAGGTGGACCTACCGGCTCCCGCATTCAACGACATCGCCCGCCGTCTGAACGTGATGGCCTCCGGTTTGAGTCGGCGCTTCGCAGCGGTTCGCGCCGATCGTGACGAGTTCGAAACGATACTCTCCAATATGGTCGAGGGTGTCATTCTGCTCGACGAACGCGCCCACATCCGGTTTCTGAACAACGCCGCTCGCGAGATTTTCGCCGCCGCGGACAGCGATGCCCGCGGCAAGTCGCTGGTCGAGTTCACGCGGAACGCCGAGATCGATGAGTTTGCCCGCGCTGCCCTGCAGACGGATCATGCCCTCGAGCGCACGGTGGCCATCTACGAGCAGGAAATCGTCTACCTTCAGCTCCACGGATCCGCCCTCCTTGGTGCAAGCGGTACGCCCGCGGGTGCGGTGGTCGTTATAAGCGACGTCAGCCGGCTCAAGCGACTCGAGAATGTCCGCAGGGATTTCGTGGCAAACGTGTCGCACGAGCTGAAAACCCCCATTACCTCGGTCATGGGATTCGTCGAGACCATGCGAGACGGAGCCGTCGACGACCCGACGCAGGCCCGGCGGTTTCTCGATATCATCGCCGATCACGCCCAGCGGCTGAATCTCATCATCGACGATCTGTTGAGTCTGTCACGACTTGAAACCAGACAGGAGGAGGTCGACAGACAGGAGATCAATACCGGTGACCTCGTCCACGCGGTAATGGAAGCATGTCGGCCTCAGGCCGAACGGAAAGGCGTGCGCCTGTACCGGGACTGCGAGTGCTCCTCGGACGCCTACGTCAATGCGAGCCTTCTGCAGCAGGCGGTAACGAATCTTGTAGACAATGCGGTCAAATACAGCCCGAGAGGCGCGCACGTGGGGATCGAGATTACCCGGTCGGAGGGGGAGTTGCTGATCGCGGTGGCCGACACCGGTCCCGGTATTCCTCGCCGCGACGTTCCGCGCATCTTCGAGCGCTTCTACCGGGTGGACCAGGCGCGAAGCCGCGCTCTCGGCGGAACCGGACTCGGCCTGTCAATCGTGAAGCACATCGCACAGGCCCATGGCGGCTCGGTGGAAGTCGAGAGCGAGCTCGGGCGCGGCAGTCGCTTCACGATCAGGCTACCGCAGCACCGGTCCTGAGGGGCAGTCAGGACGCCGGCTCGATCTCGATCCGGTTGCGGCCCTTCTGCTTCGCCACGTACATCGCACGATCGGCGCGGGAGATCCACATATCGCGGGATTCACCCCGACGAAACCTGGCGATGCCCATCGAGACCGATATCGTCACGGAGCCCTCATCGCAATCCACGCTCAGCTCCTCGAGATTGCTGCGCACCCGTTCGCCGAACATCGATGCCTGGTTCAGAGAGCTGTTCGGCAGCGCGACGAAAAACTCCTCGCCGCCGTAGCGGCCGGCGTAGTCGTATTTGCGCAGTTCCTGTCGGAACACGGCACCGAGGGCGCGGATCACCTTGTCGCCGCAGGCGTGTCCGTAGGTGTCGTTTACGTCTTTGAAGTGATCGATATCGACCATGATTCCGCACAGGGGGAGTCCCGACCTCATGCTGCGCTCGATTTCCACGTCGAGGGAATCAAAGAGGCTCATGCGGTTCATGAGGCCGGAGAGGACATCGACGCGGGCGACCCGCTCGAGCTCCTGGTTCACCCGCTCTAGCTGCCTGTTGAGGCCGGCAACCTCCTCGTAGGCCTTCCTCAGGTGCAGGTTCTGATCGAGCACTCGGGAGGAAAGCTCCTCCTCCTGCTTCACCGCGCGGCGGTAGAACTCCCGCTCGTGATGCAGGTCGGTCTGGTGACGCAGTCGGATGGTTGCCGCCCGCAGACGCACGTGCATCTGCAGCTCGTCCACCGGTTTGATGAGGAAGTCATCACCTCCGGCATCAAGTGCAGCCTCTGCGAACTCGCTCTCGCGATTTTCCGAGCACAGGAGGACCTGCAACGGGTGGCGAAAATGGAGCCGCCGCAGTTCTTCGGTTGCTTTCCAGCCCTCGTCGTCGGGTAGATCGAGGTCAATGACGGCCATGGCGATCACCTGGCCATCGGCGGCCGATACGGCCTCATCAAACGAAGCAACCGTGACCCCCTCGGACCCGTTGTCCTCTGCAGCCGCCACGGCGACGCGGGAGAGCTCGGGATCGTCTGTAACGATGAGAACGGTATGTTCGCGCGCCACTCAGCCCTCCCCTACATGACGTACCCGAGCACTACCTGCGAGCCGCCGATCAGCGCACCGAGCAGCGCACCGAACAGGTTAATCCACTTCAGATGCCGGGCAATTACCATGAGAAGCAGCCGCTCGACCTCGGAGACGTCGAGACTGTTGACGCGGTTCACGACCAGGCGCCGAATATCGAGGGACTGCACCAGCTGCGGCAGCCGTCGCTCCACGAGCGTCGTAAGGCCGTCCGCAACGGCGCTATCGACACGCGCCTTCTCCTCGTCATCCAGGTCCAGTATTTCCCGAATGGTAACCGACCCGAAGCCGGAGGTGAAGTCCCTGAGTATGCGCTCGGCCTCACCCACGAGCGCACCGCTCTGCTGCTCCGGCTGTACGAGCGCCGAGAGTCGCTCCGATATCTCCACCGCAAGACTCTCGAGGTCCATCGCAAAGAAAGACTCGAGCAGCTCGCCGACAGTACGGTCCTCGTAGCGTTGTATGACGGACATCAGGGCCTCGACGATGCGCTGCTGCACGGTATCCCGTTCGATCACCGTGGCGATTTCGTCGATCATGCGGTGGACCCGCGACGGCAGGTCGAGGCGACTCTTTCCGATCGCCTCGCTGAAGCCCTGGGACTGGATCTTGCGCAGAGCGTCGCCAATTGCCTCCACGGCGCGACGCCGGTTCTCCGGTTCCCAGCCGGCTCTCCGCAGGGTATTTACCAGGTCATCGACGATGGCCGGCATCCGCTCCTCGAGCTGCCGGTCGTACTGCGCGGCGGTTACGAAGAAACGTTGCATGAAGGTCAGCTTGTCGAGGATATTGCGAAGGATACCCTTGCCCCGGTGCTCGAGCTGGGAGCGGATATCGGGCCGGTTCAGCCATTCGAGAAGGTGTTCGAAGGAGGGGCCGTAGACATCATCGGCTATTCGTTCCACTTCGCCGATGAACCCGTCGGAGATGTAGCGGCTCATCGGGGTGTTCTCCGCGAGGCGCTGCTCGAGCCACTCGTGGGCCATCGTTTTCACCGCTGCCCGGAGCTCTCCGCTCGCCGCGCGCCCCACCATACCCTCGAGCATCACGCGCATGCGGTCGGGGTTCGGCGCGATCGCACGAATCTCGTAACGGGAAACCTGAAACAGCATGTTTCGTGCAACGGCCAGCACACCCTCACGGAACGCCGGGGATGCGAGGAAACTGCGAAGCATGCCACCCGCGGCCTCCCGTGCCACACCGCCGAGTGACTCGAGCGCTTTCCAGTCGTAGGAGGCGGGAACCGTCGACAGTAGTCGGTCGGTGGAGGTGCGCACTCCCTCGGCGACGGCGTCCCGGAACGCGGGCGTGCGGATGTGGGTGCGCACCGCCTCCTCGTTGAGGAGCTGGGTGGACACCATGTTCCCGATGCTCTCGGCGAGCTCATAGCGCTGTTTCGGGATGATTCCCGGGGTGAGCGGGATACGCAAGCCGAGCACGTGCTTCGCAGTCAGCGGCCGGAAGAGCATGCGAATGGCGACGTAGTTCGTCACGTAGCCGATGACGGCACCGAGCAGCGGCGGTAACACGAGTGGCAGCGCTGCCACGACAGCCTCATTCATCGCTCAGAATCCTCGAGGCATTCAGCGCGCGCTGACGGGACGTGTAGAGCTCGACAGCGGAGCCGAACACCCATCCGGAGAAGTCGTCGGAACGGACCTGGTACCAGAAGTCGGTTTCATCACCGATGCGCTCAGTGTAATTGGTCTTCGACAGTATCTCCAGCATTGCACCCCTCCGCTCGTGGCCCACGATGCCGCTGTCCGGGTCCGGTTGCTCGAGGATGCGCGCGTAGCCTGTGTCCACTACCGCCCAGCCGGCACGAAAGCTCAGCACCGGCGTGGTGGGCAACTCGACACGGTCCACGTTGTCCTGCTCCGAGCAGCCCACCAGGGGAGCGGCCGTGAAGAGGACGAGTGCGAGTAATCTGCTGGTGTGACGCAGGGCGGTTCGCATGGCGTAGAATCGTCTCACTGCTCGGACTCGGCGCCCGCTTTCAGCTGCCGGATCTCGTCCCGGACAACCGCGGCTTCCTCGAATTCCAGGTTCTTGGCGTGTTCGAGCATCTGCTTCTCGAGAGCGCGGATCAGTGCGGTCTTCTGCGATGGTATCAGCACATTGTAGCTCTGCTTCAGAATGTCGATGGTCAGGCGCTCGTTCTGCTGTTTCTCTTCCTTCTCGCGGATCAGTATATCATTGACGGCCTTGCGGATGGTCTGAGGGGTAATCCCGTGTGTCTCGTTGTACTCTTTCTGTATCGCGCGGCGGCGCTCGGTCTCCTCCATGGCCTCCCGCATGGCATCGCTGACGCGATCGGCGTACATAATGACGCGGCCGTTGACGTTTCGGGCGGCACGTCCGATCGTCTGGATCAGGGCGGTAGAGGAGCGCAGGAACCCGATCTTGTCCGCGTCCAGAATCGCGATGAGGGAGACCTCGGGAAGGTCCAGTCCCTCACGCAGAAGGTTTATTCCGACCAGGACGTCGAAGCGGCCGGACCTGAGCTCGGTAAGGATTTCCGCCCGCTCGAAAGTCTCTACCTCCGAATGGAGGTAACGCACTTTCAGCCCGAGGTTTGAGAGATAGTCGGTGAGATCCTCGGCCATCTTCTTGGTGAGGGTCGTCACCAGAACGCGCTCACCTGAGTCGATGCGTTTCATGATGGCGCCGTGGAGGTGCTCGATCTGTCCCTCGGTTGGCTGTACCTCGATCTCCGGGTCCAGCAGTCCGGTGGGCCGAATGATCTGCTCTACCATTCGATCGGACTTCTCCCGCTCTTCCCTCGAGGGGGTGGCCGAGACGAATATCGTCTGGCCGATGAGCGACTCGAACTCCTCGAAAACCAGGGGACGGTTGTCGAGAGCGGAGGGCAGACGAAAGCCGTAATTCACCAGTGAGAGCTTCCGCGATCGATCGCCGGCGTGCATCCCCCGTACCTGGGGAACGGTGACGTGAGACTCGTCTATGAAGGTCAGGAAACGGTCCGGAAAGTAGTCGAGGAGCACCGCCGGTCGTTCGCCCTCCTCGCGGCCGCTGAGGTGACGAGAGTAGTTTTCGATGCCGGAGCAGTAGCCCATCTCCTCGAGCATCTCGATGTCGTACAGCGTGCGCGTCTTCAGACGCTGCGCCTCGACGAGCTTGTTCTGCGCGACGAGCTCCTCGTAGCGCACATCGAGCTCCTCGCGAATCCGCTCCACCGCCTGCTGCACCTGTCGTTCCGGCATTACGAAGTGCTTGGCCGGGTACACGAAGAGCACTTCGAGGGTCTCGAGCACCTCGCCGGTGAGCGGATCGATCCGGCTTATGCGCTCCACTTCGTCGAAGGAAAGCTCGATGCGGAAGGCTTCCTCCATGTAGGCCGGGAAGATCTCGAGGACGTCTCCCTTGAGGCGAAACTTCCCGCGCTGCAGGACGGCGTCATTTCGCTCGTACTGCAGCGAAACGAGCTTCATCTTTACCTCGTGGAGGTTCACCTCCACGCCGGTGCCGAGCCGCAGACGCATGTTGCGATAGTCATGGGGGCTGCCGAGGCCGTAGATGCAGGAGACGGTGGCAACGACAATCACATCGTTTCGCTCGAGAAGATTGGTGGTCGCGGACAGACGCAGCCGATCGATCTCGTCGTTGATGGAGGCGTCCTTCTCGATGTAGAGATCCCGCGAGGCGACGTAGGCCTCCGGCTGGTAGTAGTCGTAGTAGGAAACGAAATACTCCACCGCATTCTCGGGGAAGAACTGGGAGAACTCCCGATAGAGCTGGGCGGCGAGTGTCTTGTTGTGCGACACCACCAGGGTCGGCATCTGGGCGTGGGCGATGAGGTTCGCCATGGTGAAGGTCTTACCCGAGCCGGTAACGCCCTTCAGGGTCTGGAAGTGGCTTCCCGCGTCGAGACCTCCTGAGAGCTGCTCTATTGCCCGGCCCTGGTCGCCGGCCGGCTGGTATTCGGAGCTGATGCTGAATGTGCGTCGTGCCATTGTTGTAGACGTCAATCCCACTGGAAGCGCTCGGGGCGTTCGGAGAGCTCGACGGTCGCGGTCCGTTCCCTGTTGCCTCGAAGATAGGTCACGCTCACCTCTTCGCCTGGTTTGTTGTCCTCGAGTGCCTCGTACAGGTTCGTGATGGATCGCACCGGGGTTCCGTCGACCTCGATGATGATGTCTCCCCCGAGATAGATGATAGTGCTGCCGTAGCGCACGGCCCGGCTCTCCTCCCCGCCGCGGAGCCCGGCCCGTTCGGCATTTCCTCCGGGAATGACCTCCGAAATCAGGATACCACGGTCCGTCGGCAGGTTCGCATAGTCGACGAGCTGTGGAAAGAGCTGCCGCGGCACGATATCGATCCACCCCCGGCGCACCTTGCCGAACTCGATAAGGTCCGGAACCACGCGCCGGGCCGTATCCACGGGTACGGCGAAGCCGATACCGATCGAGCCACCGGAGGGTGAGTAGATCATCGTGTTGACGCCGATCATGCGGCCACGGGAATCGAGGAGCGGACCACCGGAGTTCCCGGGATTGATCGAGGCATCGGTCTGTATCATGTCGCGGATCACCAGGTCGTTCTGCGTGCGGATCGGACGACCGAGGCCGCTCACGATGCCTGTGGTGAGCGTCCGGTCAAGGCCGAAGGGATTGCCGATCGCGATCACCTTCTGTCCCACGCGAAGTTCATCGGATCGTCCGAGAGGAATCGTGCTGAGTGCGCGTCCGCCCGGGTCGATCTTCACCACGGCAAGGTCGTTCTCCGGGTCGGCCCCGACGACCTCCCCCTCCAGGCGGGCGCCGTCGGCAAGCGTGACGAACACCTTGAACGCCTCGCTCACCACGTGATTGTTGGTCAGCACGTAGCCACGCCGGTCGATGATCGAGCCCGACCCGCTGTTACCCTCACGCGGAACCGGCTCGAGGAACCAGTTGTAGGACACCGTTTCGGTGGTGATATTCACGACGCCGGGGTTTCGGTTCTCGTACACCCGGATATTCTGCTGTTCTTCTTCGGTGTAGGTGGTGTTCGTTGCAACGGGCACACCGCCTCGGAGGTCGGAGACGTTCGTCTCGAGCTCTAGTGCCGCATTCTCGTGGCCTCCTGGCGAGCCTCCCTCCGAAGCGCTCCCGTGGACGGCCAGATCCGGTACGCCCTCGCCGGCACCTCCACCGCCGGCCGCTCCGCCGTCTGCTCCACCGTCGTCCGCGCCGACCGGTAAATTGATCAGACCGAACCCGACCGCGAGCAGTGTTGCCAGCACCAGGGCGGCAGCGCCGGTACTCAATAACTGTGAACGTGACATGCGTCTGGAGGCCATCCCGATTGCAAATATAAACCACGTTCGAGCTGATGCCAACAGCCGACTAGAACCACCGGTGGCCCTCGCCGAGCCGTCGGTGCTGAATGGCCTCGAGAAGATGCTGTCGGTGGACGTCCGCGCTTGCATCGAGGTCGGCAAGCGTTCTCGCCATACGAAGCACGGAGACCATCGCCCGGGAAGACAGGGATAGCTTTTCTGCCGCCTGTTCTACGACGCCCTCGTTCTCCGGCGACACGCGCGCGTAGCGCTTCAGGTGGGAGGCCGGTACCCCGGCGTTGCTACTGTAGGGCTCGCCCCGATAGCGGTCCCGCTGCCGGCGCACTGCTTCGACAATGCGCCCGTGCATTTTCCCGGACGATTCCGGGGCGTCGCCCCCGTCGTCCCGTGATTCTCCTTCACGAGACGGGCCGTCGGAGGCACGTGGGTCGACGCGAACGCGTACGTCGATGCGGTCTATGAGCGGACCGCCCAGTCGCTTCCAGTATCGAGTTACCTCCGCCATGCTGCAGGTGCACATTCGGGTGGGATGGCCGAAGTAGCCGCAGGGGCACGGGTTTGCCGCAAGCACGAGCTGAAAGTCGGCCGGGTACCAGTAGGTGCGGCCCGCGCGCGCGATGACGATCCGCCGCTCCTCGGCCGGCTCGCGAAGGCTCTGCAGTACGTTCTTGCGAAACTCGGCCGCCTCGTCGAGAAAGAGGACGCCTTTGTGCGCAAGCGATATCTCTCCGGGCAACAGGTCCCGACCGCCACCGACGATTCCCTGAAGAGACGCGGTATGATGCGGCGCGCGGAACGGCGGGCGGCGGAAAAGATCGGCTCCACCACCAAGAAGCCCGGCGCGGGAGTAGATTCGCGTTACCTCCAGTGATTCCGACTGCTCGAGGTCGGGCGTTACCGAGGGCAACGCCCGTACACCCATCGTCTTGCCGCTGCCCGGCGGACCGACAACGATCAGGTTATGGCGCCCGGCTGCTGCCAGCTCAAGTGCTCGCTTGAACCGGGGCTGGCCGCGTAACTCTGCGTAGTCCGGCATGTTCGCGTCCGGCTTCGGACCGGCCGCTGATCCGCCGGCCGTACCGACGGCTCCGGGCACGTCGGCGGCGGCGCCGGACGGGGTTCGGGCCCGGCACCCCGCGGCGAGCACACTGACCGCCTCCTGCAGCCGCCCGGCGCCGGCCACGGTCCCACGACGCAGCGCTCTGGCTTCGCGGAGGTTCTCGGCGGGTACCAGCGCGTGATCGATGCCCCGCTCCGTAGCTGCTGCGACAGCCGAGAGGACGCCTCGTACGCCTCTGACGGTGCCGTCTAGCTGCAACTCGCCCAGGACAAGCACTGCAGCAGGTCTTCCGGGCTCATCCGGTGGGCACAATTGACCGGACGTCTCCAGGACGGCGACCGCGATAGCCAGATCGAACGATGCCCCTACCTTGCGTACTCCGGCCGGAGCCAGGTTTATGAGCACGCGGTCGGGCGGGTACTCGAGAGCGGCCTTACGCACCGCAACCCGGACACGTTCGCGTGCCTCTCGGACTGCGTTGTCGGGAAGCCCGACGATTTCCGTGCTCGGGATACCGCGGCGGATATCGACCTCGACCGAAACAAGATCGCCCGCGTATCCGCCGGGAACGTAACTGTATACCTTCACAGCCTGCCTCCTCACACGGGGTTACCGGAATTGGGGACCTGCTGCTTGTAAATGGCTGTGAGAAATGAGCTCTCAGGAGATCTCGGCGATGGCTTCCTGGACGAGACCGTCAACTTCCTCGTTTCCCGCATGTCCGCTATGACCACGCACCCAGTGCCACTCGACCCGACATCCCTGCTCTGCTTCCCTCAGAGTTATCCAGAGCTCGCGGTTCTTCACAGGCTTCCTGGCACTGGTCTTCCACCCGTTTCGCTCCCAGGTGTGAATCCAGCTGGTGATGCCGTTCCGCACGTATTGAGAGTCGGTGTGTATGTGGACAGTCGAATCCTCGCAGAGGCCATTGCGGTACAGGTGGTTCAACGCATGTATGACCGCCGTCAGCTCCATCCGGTTGTTGGTCGTCTGGTTCTCGGCGCCTTTTGCCATGTAGCGGGCCTCGTCGACCTCAAGAACGTAGGCCCACCCTCCCGGGCCCGGGTTTCCATGACAGCCGCCGTCGGTATAGACGTGTATCTCTTTGGCGTCGCTCACCATGCCTCCAGGATGTTTCAACAGTTTCAGGAGTTTGCTGCTGTAGGCGAAGCCTCGGGAAGCGACATACCGGCGTTGGCCAACAGGTCCCGAATGTTTGTCGCCCCTTCGCGCACACCGAGGAACAGGTATCCTTCCTGCCCGCGAAACACAATGGGAAGAAGAAGAACTTCGCCGATGTACGCCAACGCCGCCTCGCTGCAGAGCCCCCGGAACGAACGGAAGCGGTGCAACGGCTCACGAAGGAGAAGTATGCTGCGATGGCTGAAAACATGACGGTACACGTCGCTGTCGCCTGAAACCACGAAGTTCCGTCGGCACCGCTCCTCGACAGCCAGGCTGTGCTCAAGTCGCAACTCGTCGTCATGAGGCAGGAGTACGCCGGCAGCGCGGGCACCCCAGGATCGCGTGAACTCGACGAGGGACTTCAGGATGCCACCTTCGTTCGCCGAGTAGCTCGAAAGGATGGCATCGTAATCGAGCCCGCGCGGCGTTATCGCGGGCGTACGCCCGGCACCTGTCGACTCTCCTCCGGTTACGAGCTCCTCCTCTCTCTGGCCCACCGGAAGGAGATCCAGTCCGCCGCCCGGGGCGAGAAGCTCGTCGATGCCCGCGGCATCCTCCTCATCCTCGGTGCCGACAATGGATTCCACGAGCTCGCGGACCTCTTCGTCCGGCGTATCATGAGAGCTTTCGTACACCCGCTCGTCTATCTGCACGACCTCGCCGTCCGCGGTAAAAACGCCGGACTCCGAATGAGCCCCAGCATCCGCGTTTCCCGACTCCAGTCTCAGAATCTCAAAGTACTCGTTCTCGGTTTCTGCAGCGGAGGTGAAGACGATGAGGTCGTCCTCGAGCCTGTACGGCTCCCCGGTGTCGGCCTCTTCATCGGACACAGCCGCCTCGCCAGGTTCCTCCTCTTCGAACTCCTCGATGAGTTCCGCCTCCTCAACGTCCTCATCTTCGAGCGACGTGCTCTCATGGCGGGCAAAGGAAAACCAGTCGCTTATTCGCACTTCCCCGGTGGCGCGCGCTGATGAGGGTTGCAGCGGCTCGGGCTCCTCGTCGCGCTCGGGTTCCACCGTTTCCAGCTCTTCGACGACCTCGGCCTCTTTCTCGGACTCCGGCTCCGCCGCTTCGGGCCCGCCGGTGGGCGCGCCCTCGGCTTCCAGCTCCTCCAGCTCGGCTTCTTCGGTCTCAAGCTCCTCGAGGTCCGCCGGCTCAAGCTCGCCGATTTCCTCCGCGCCCTCCGTCACTTCCGGCTGTGGCTCCGGTTCCGCGTCCGGCCTCTCTTGCTGTGCGGGCTCCTCATCCGCAGGCTCCAGTTCCTCCGCCTCTTCCAGCTCCTCGAGCTCTTCAAGCTTTCCGAGCTCGGCCTCCTCACCCGCTGCAGCGGATTCGGTAGGGTCAGGCCGGCCAACCGGTGTTTCCTCGGCGACGCCGGCCGTGACCTCGTCTTCCTCCCACTCCTCACGCACGCTGCTGAGATCCCTCAAGAGCTCCTCGTCACTCGGAGCTTCGCCGGAGGCGCGCTCTTCCGCGCGTGCCGCTTCAACCGTGTCGCGGCCGCTCATTTTCTCGAGTTTCGCGGTCTCTTCGAGCGCACCGAACTCGGCCAGATCCTCCATCTCGACCGCATCGAGCTCCTCAGCTTCCTCAGGCTCCTCGGCCGCCTCGATCTCCGGGGCTTCCTCGAGTGACTCCAGCTCCTCGCCCTCTTCTTCCCCAACCTCCTCCACCTCGACGGGCTTCATGCCGGCGGTGAAATCGGCCTCGGCGGGCTCCTCACTCCCTTCGGCGTCCTCCAGTTCCTCGGGTTCCTCGGCCGCTTCGAGCTCCTCGGCCTCTTCCAGCTCCTCGGCCTCTTCCAGCTCCTCGGCCTCTTCCAGCTCCTCGGCCTCCTCGAGCGCCCCGGCTT
>JAAAOH010000009.1 GCA_009908925.1 Spirochaetota bacterium
CGCGCGGCGGTTCAACAACTCCTACGGAGAGGTTTTCCCGGTACCCGACGTGAAAATCGGGGACGTGCCGACTCTCGTGGGGACTGACGGGCGCGCGAAAATGTCGAAATCCCTCGGAAACGCCATCCTGCTCTCCGACGACGAGAAGACCGTCGAGAAGAAGGTGATGAGCATGTACACCGATCCCAATCGGGTGAGCGCAGACGTGCCAGGAACCGTGGAGGGCAATCCTGTGTTCATCTATCACGACACGTTCAACCCGAATACCGCCGAAATCGACGACCTCAAGGAACGCTACCGCGCGGGCAAAGTCGGCGACGTCGAAGTGAAGCGCAAGCTCGTCGCCGCCATCAACGCCTTCCTCAATCCGATCCGCGAGAAACGCGCCGAAATCGAGAGCAGGAAGGGCTATGTCGATGAGGTCATCTACGAGGGCACGCTTCACACCCGTGAGGTGGCGCGCGATACGCTCACGATGGCCAAGAAGGCGATGGGACTGACCGGCGTGTGGAACAAGATCTCACGCAAGGCCGAGGAGGCGCGAAAGCGTCGCGGCGAGAAGTAGCCGGACGCCGCGGCCGACGCCGGGGCGGGCGGCCGCGGCGGGGGCGAGCAGCACCGACGGTGCCGCTAATGACCGCGGCTGCCGGCGCCTCGGGTTGCCGGCGCCGCCAACACGCTCCCTGATACCGCATGGAATACGATGAGTTTCGCCGCCTCATACGCGGCTTCTACGAGAGCTACGGTCGCCCGATGCCGTGGCGCGACACACGCGACCCCTACCGCATCTTCGTCTCGGAGATCATGCTGCAGCAGACGCAGGTCCCGCGGGTGATGCAGAAGTATCCGGAGTTCATCGCCCGGTTTCCGGACTTCGCAACACTCGCCGCGGCGGAGCTGCGAGAGGTGCTCCTCGCCTGGCAGGGACTCGGCTACAACCGCCGCGCAAAGTTCCTCCACGGGGCTGCCGGGCTCATTGTCTCGCGGTATGGCGGCGAGCTCCCGCGCGACACCGGGACGCTGGAGACGCTCCCCGGTGTCGGCCCGAACACGGCCGGCTCGCTTGCGGCCTTCGCCTACAACAGTCCGGTGGTGTTCATCGAGACCAACATCCGCCGCGTGTTCATTCATTTCTTTTTCCGCGAGCAGGCCGATGTCCGTGATCGCGATATCCTGCCCCTCGTCCGCGATACCCTCGATACCGACGACCCGCGCAGCTGGTATTACGCCCTCATGGATTACGGGACGATGCTCGCCAAATGGTTTCCGAATGCGAACCGGCGCAGCGCACACTACACGCGCCAGAGCGCGTTCGAGAACTCCGACCGCCAGATTCGCGGCAGGTTGCTTCGCGCCCTCGCCGAGAGCGAGGCTCTTGCGGCCGACGAGCTGCCCGAGGTGCTCGGTTTCCCCGCAGCGCGGGTGGAGCAGGTGGTGGCGGTACTCGAGGCCGAGGGGTTCCTCACCCGGGACGGCGCGGATCTTCGCATCCGCTGAGGTGGCCGGGTCGACGGCGCGCGTGCGAAGCGCCGGGCCGGCCCGCCGGCCCGCGGCCGTCGCAGCCGTCTCTGCTGATGCGCTCGCCTCAGCCGCCGGCGTCCGCCCGCGTGATCATGCTGCGGTGCCACTCGAGGAGCTCTGTCTCGGCCGTCGGATCCGTTCCCTCGATATCGACGACCGCACGGAAGAGGGGCTCGGTCCCCGATCCTCGCATCCAGAGAAAGCCGGTGGCCCGACCATCGCCGTCGTGGAACTGCATCTTGAGCCCACCCGG
Organism: Spirochaetota bacterium; assembly: GCA_009908925.1. Taxonomy (GTDB): domain Bacteria; phylum Spirochaetota; class Spirochaetia; order DSM-27196; family PWMO01; genus JAAAOH01. The sequence goes on from JAAAOH010000009.1 coordinate 1,775, forward strand.
CCCACCGTTCTCGTAACGGATCTCTTCATAGCGGGCAAAGCCGAAGCGACGGGCGAGCTCTCCGGCATGTCGTTCCCACTCCGAGGCAAAGATCTCGACGTACCGCGCCTTGAGCAGGGCGTGATCTTCGGTGCGGACCTGCAGCTTTGCCCCCGGCTCACCGGTTCCGGTGGTACGAAACCGAGGGAGGGTAAGGCGAACCTGCTCGAGGGTGAAGTCCTCGCGGTAGGCGTCCTCCCGGCCGCTCTTTCGACACCACTCATGGAAGAGGTCGTGCTCTGTGCCGCGGCCGGCCCTGCTCCCGGCATACAGCAGCTTCAGAAATGAGAAGACGGTCGCCATGGGGTCCCGAACCCGGGAAGGATGCAGGATGTTTCCCCCGTTCGACCCCTCGCCAAGGATGCGAACGAGATAGCCGCGTGCGCGGAGCCGTTCGGCGGCAGCGACGACGTTCGCCTCGCCGACCTCGCAGCGGTGGACCTCCGCGCCGAAGGCCTCCGCGATCCGCTCGATCCGCAGAGACGTGGGACCGTTCACCGCCACAGCCCAGGGGCGCTGAGGGGTGGGGGCGAACCCTGCAACGGACAGCCATGAGAGCTCGGCGACTACCGCCATCGCAAAAACCTCCTGGGCGCTCAGGGGCGTGGCTGCGTCGGCAAACACCAGGTTGCCTCTGTCCCCGTCGTTGTCCGGGACGTAGGCCAGAGTAAAGGCGGGGTCGGCGGCGGCCGCCGCGGCCAGCGCAACCCGGGCCTCATCGAGGCCCGGGCCCTCGGGAAGAATCTGATGGACGATCTCCCGCGGCGCCGCGTTGAGCGTCCGTACACGTATGCCGAGGCCGTCGAAGAGCGACACATCCGCGGATGTGGTTCTCGCGCTGCCGTTGAAGTCGATGACGATGCCGCACCCAGTTGCCTCGGCGCCGGCCGATATGGCCGCAGCGGCGCTGCCCGCTCCGGCAGGTCCGTCGGCAACCTGGAGGGCGAAGCCCCGGTAGGCCGACACCGCGCGCGGCTTGACCGCCGCGACGTCAGTGAACACCAGGGCGATCGCGCGGGAGGATACCCGGCGCACGGTATCGGCAAGGCGCCGCCTCGCGTCCTCGTCGGTGCAGAGCCGGTCGAATGCCGCTGCAACCTCCCGGGACTCGGGACCGGCGAGCACACCCTCTCCGGCGCGGCCGAACTTCAGTCCGTTGTGCCCGACAGGGTTGTGGCTCGCACTCACATAGAGGAAGGCGCCGATTCGTGCGTCGGAGGCGGCGTAGGCAATGGCTTCGGGTATGGGTGAGATGAAGAGGTAGCGCACTTCCAGACCGTGTGCAAGAATGACCCGCAGCAGAATCTCTCCGAGAACGGCGCCGGTCGGGCGCGAGTCCACGGCAAGAACGACGCTGCGCCGCGAGGGTGCAAGCCGGGGGCTGAAGTACTCGCAGAAGGCGGCGCCGGCAAGCGCGATGAGCTCCCGGTCCGCGGGCCCGACCTTGCTTATGGCGGAACTTTCATCGCCGTCGGCGACAAAAACCTTGCGCCACCCGGAGGCCGAGACGATCATCGAGGCGCGGGCCGCGGCGATGCTGTCCGACGGGCAGGGGACGCCGGGGCCGAGCGCGTCGGCATCAGGATCGCCGAGCGGGAGCCCTGTCAGCGGATCATCGATTTGTGCCATAGCGAGCCGAGTGTAGTGCCCCGCCCGGGCAGCGTCAATCGCGGCAAATCCCGGCATTTCGTCTATACAGGAACGATTCTTGCGTGATGCGCCAAAATCACGTATAACGGGGGAGAAGCGAGGCGAAACCCTATGGCGAAACGCATTCTGGTGATCGACGAGTCGTCGCTTTTTCGCGAGTTCCTCAAGCAGAAACTCGAGGAGTACGGCTTCGAGATAGAGGTCGCGGTGAACGGTCTCGACGGATGGTCGAAACTCCGCGCAGATCCTCCCGATCTCGTGGTTATGGACTACTACCTCTCGCGGATCAGCTCGCTGGAGTTGCTCCAGAAGAAGGCGGACGACAAGAACGTAGCGGGGGTACCGGTGATCATGGCATCCGCGCGTATCGACCGCGACAAGATCATCCAGGTCGCCCGCTACAACGTGCGGAAGTTCTTCACGAAGCCGATCAAGATCGACGCCCTTCTGAACACCGTCGCCGAGTTGCTCGGTGTCAAGCTCGATCTCGACAATACGCCGAGCATCATTGAGGCGCATTTCAACGACGAAATCCTCTTCATCGAGGTCGCTCAGGGGCTCAACCGCGAGAAGATCGAGTTGCTGCGCTACAAGATCAAAGAGCTGCTCGAGCTCTACGAGGTGAAGACTCCGAAAGTCCTCCTCATGATGTCGAGTATCGAAGTAACGTCCCAGGATTCGCTGAAGCTTGCGACCCTCATCCAGAATATTGTCGAGTACTCCGGAGCACGCCCGGCACACATTAAGATTCTGACGAACTCCGACTACGTGCAGCGCTACATCGAGAACTCCGACGATTTCGCCGAGGTAGAGGTGACGAACAGCCTCGAAACCGCGATGGACGGGCTGCTCGGCCGCAAGGCGGGATCCTACATGGACTCCGAAAGCCGCACCGTGCAGCAGGAGTTTCTCACCGCCTCGGCGCCGAAGAAGGACAGCGGTGAGACCATCAACATGAAGTTCGAGGGCGAGCGCACGCAGGACTTCCACCTCAACGATCTCGGAAGCAACATCAAGCTTGCCGTGGTCGACGACGATTTCGTCATTCAGGAGCTTATCAAGACGGCGTTCTCGGACACCGAGTTCCAGGTCAGCACCTACGACAACGGAGCGGAGTTCCTCGCCGACTACGCGAACCGGAACTACGATCTCGTGTTCCTCGACCTCATGATGCCGGAGATGAACGGGTTCCAGGTGCTCGAGGAAGTAAACTCGCGCGGTGGTGAGAAGCCCCCCATTATCGTGCTCTCCGCCCTTTCAAAGCGGGAAACCGTCATCGATGCGCTGAAGTATGGCGTGAAGAGTTATATCATCAAGCCGCTCAAGCCGGAATGGATCCGCAAGAAGGCGACTGAGGTACTGAAGCTCAACTTCTGAATACCACCATGGACCCGAATTCCAGGCAGTTCCAGGCCATATTTGATCAGTCACCTGCCGGTATGGTGATGCTGAGCCCGGTCGCGGAGGTTCTCTACGCCAATAACGTGGTTGCAACCATGCTCGGCGTCAATCCGGACCGGCTCGACGGGGCGCGGTTCGACGAAATGCTCTTCCCCGACGATCAGGAGAGCTTTCGCCAGGAACTCGCCGCCATGCGCTCGGGGGCGCGGACTCAATTTCAGGACACCCTCCGCTACACGAACCGCGACGGCGAGATTGCCTGGGCACGGCTTCACTTCACCTACGTCACCGACCATGGGCAGGAACCCTCGGTGTTCGGAGTCATCGAGGACATAACCGTCGAGAAGTCCGGCCAGGAGCAGTTGCGCCGCGAGAAAGAGAGCGCGGAGCGGGCGACACGGACGAAGTCCGCATTTCTTGCGAACATGAGCCACGAGATCCGTACGCCGCTGCATACTATCACCGGCGTTACCGAGCTTCTCCAGGAGACGCAGCTCGACGAAGAGCAGATCGAGTATGCCAACCAGATCAAGTTCTCCGCGGAAGTGCTGCTCGGGCTCATAAACGACGTGCTCGATTTCTCCAAGATCGAGGCGGGGAAGCTGTCGCTCGAGGTCATCGAATTCGATCTCTTCGATATGGTGCAGGAGGCTGTCGACATGCTCAGCCTCGAGGCCCACAAGAAGGACCTCGAGGTCGTCGTTTTCCTCGACCCGACTCTCCCGCGGCATGTCCATGGCGACCCCGTCCGCCTGCGGCAGATCCTCGTTAACCTGTTCAATAACGCCGTGAAGTTCACCTCGTCGGGCGAAATCGTCATCCGCGCGCAGCGCGTTCAGCAGACCGACACGAAGGTGACGGTCAGCGTCGAGGTCGCCGACAGCGGTATCGGCATACCCGAGCAGAAGCTGACCAAGCTCTTCAAGGCCTTCAGCCAGGTCGACTCGTCGACCACCCGAAAGTTCGGCGGAACGGGCCTCGGGCTCTCCATCTCCCGGAGCCTCGTGAAGCTCATGAAGGGCAACATCGGGGTGAAGAGCACCGAGGGGCGCGGGTCGACGTTCTGGTTTGCGGTGCCCCTCGGCGTCGAGTCGAGCGGGCAGGTCTTCGACGGAGAGGCCGGGGCGGGCGCCCGGGTGCTCATCGTCGACGATCATGGTCTCGCACGCTCGGTGCTCCGGCATTACCTCGAGGCCGCCGGTGCGACGGTGGAGGAGAGCCCTAACGGTCCCGAGGGGCTGCGTGAGCTCAAGCGGGCCGCCGACGCTGGTGAGGCCTATGACATTGCCTTCATCGATCTGCTCATGCCCGGGATGGACGGGTGGCAGATGGCCAGCGAGATCAACGCCGACAAACGCATAAACTCCACCAGGCTCATCCTGCTCAGCCCCACCGGCCGGTCGGCGGGCGAGGCGAAGATGAAACTCCTGAAGTGGTTTGACGCCTATCTTTCGAAGCCACTCAAGGTAGACGACATCTCCAACGCCCTGCAGGCGGTGCTCGGCAGCGACATGGACCTGCCAACCCTCGAAGAAGCGCCGGTCGAGGAGCTCGAGGAAGTCGAGGATGAAAGTGAGGCGGAGCCCGGAGCCACCATCCTCGTCGCCGAAGACCACTTCGTGAATCAGCAGCTGTTCAAGACCATCCTCGAGAAGCGCGGGTATGAGACCATCCTCGCCGGCAACGGGCGGGAAGCGGTCGAGCTGTCCGCCGATCACGACGTCGATCTGGTGTTCATGGATGTGCATATGCCGGAGATGAACGGCTACGAGGCGACGCGAACGCTGAGAGAGCGGGGCTTCGAGGTTCCCATCGTCGCGGTGACCGCCAATGTGACGAAGGGAGAGAAGGACCGCTGCATCGAGGCGGGTATGAACGACTACCTTGCGAAGCCGTTCAAGAGCCATGATCTCACGCCGCTGCTGCATCGCTGGCTCACCGCTCGCGAGACGCCCCGGGCCAAAACCTCGGCGGCCGCACCCCCGCCCGAGGGTGCCGACGCGCCGGCCCCGGAGCCCGCGGCCGCGCCGGCGGCCGCTGCGGGAGACGGCGACTCGGGCAACGGTGACTCGGGCAACGGTGATGCGGCGGGGCGCCCGGTGTTCGAGTATCAGGCTGCGCTCGAGGCCTTCATGAACCAGCCGGAGGTAGTGTCGCGGGTCGTGGGGAAGTTCGTGGAGCGCACCGACCAGCAACTCGAGGAGCTCAAAGGCCAGATCGAGAGCGGAGCCTTCGAGGACGCGCGGATCGTTGCCCACACCATCAAGGGTGGCTCGTGGAACCTCGAGGCTCTTCGCCTCGGCGATGCCGCGGCGCTGCTCGAGGAGACCACACGAAACGCCGACACCGAGGGCTCGTGGCGCGAGTACGCGAAGGTAGCAGAGGAGTTCGAGCAGCTTCGCACTCGCCTTTCCGAGATAGAAGAGCTCAAGGTGTAGCTCATGCGGCGAAGGGTGTCGGCACTCCGCTACTGGTACAGGAACTCGCAGTACGCCCGGCCGACAGTCTACACGCTCACCTTTCTTGTCATCGCGGGCTCGCTCGCCCTCGTATTCGAGCTCGGCGAGAACGATCAGTTCACCAGCCTGCTCGACGGATTCTGGTGGCTCATTGTCACCTTCAGCACGACCGGCTATGGCGACAAAGTGCCGGTGACCCTCGGCGGACGCATTCTCGCCGTCGTAACCATCTTCTTCGGAGTCGGCGCGATGAGCCTGCTTTCCGGCGGGCTTGCGTCCTGGCTGGTTGACCGTAATACCAAGGCGCGGAGGGGACTCATGGAGTTTCCGAAACTGAAAGACCATCTCGTCATCTGTGGCTGGAAGGCAGACATGAAGGACATCCTCATCGGGATCCTCCATGTCTCGCCCGGCCTGTCCTCGGAGCAGATCGTTCTCCTGTCGAATGTGGACGCGGAGAAGATCGAGGAGCTGAAGGAGGAGGAGCTGCTCCGGGGCCTCAAGTTCGTGCGGGGTGACTATTTTTCCGAGCTCACCCTCGACCGGGGCAACGTGCAGCAGGCACGCAAGGTGCTCGTCATAGCCGATACACTGGAGAGCGCGGCCGTTTCCGAGGTCGACTCGAAAACCGTGATGACGGTGCTGACGGTCAAATCCATGGCGCGGCAGGTGTACGTCACCGCCGAGGTGCTCGACCGCAAGTTCGAGAGTTACCTCAAGCACGCCAACTGCGATGAGATCCTCTTCAGCCGCGATTTCTCGCGGCAGATGCTCGCAAGCACCTCGGCGACCAACGGTATGAGCCACATCATCCACGAGCTTCTCTCCCACGAGAATACCGACTCGAGATTGTCCACCGAGGCAATTCCGGAGCGATACATCGGCCGGTTATTCAAGGAGTTCCGCTCCGAATTCGAGAGGCCAAGCCGCCGCGTTGTTTTGGGTGTGCTCGAGAATACCGGCACGCCCACGCGGATGAAGATGGAGGCGCTGCGGGAGGCACAGAAGACTTCGGACGTCTCGCAGCTCATCACGAACCTGCAGAAGGTGAAGGGCCTCGAGGTCAACCGACCGGTGTTTCTTCCGCCGGACGATTACCAGCTCCAGCAGCACTCGCTTGCGATCGTGCTCGAACGGGAGGACCGGGACGGAAATGGGACGAACTGAAGACGAGATCCGGGACAAGCTGCGCCAGATTCATCTCTTTGCGAGTATCAGGGACGACGAGGAGGCGCTCGAGCGCTTTCGCAAGATCACGCGGCTGACCAGTGAATCCCGCGGCACGGTGATGATCCGCGAGGGCGATGTTGGCGCGGAGATGTACATCGTCTACCGCGGGGCGGTGGAGATTCAGAAACGCACCCGGGCGGGCGACAACTACACCGTGGTGCGGTTGAGCTCCGAGGACAACGTGTTTTTCGGCGAGCTTGCCCTCGTCGACGACGACAAGCGCTCGGCCACGGTGATCGCCACCGAGGATTCGGAGTTCATCGTCATTTCGAAGACCGACTTCGTGAAGCTCGGCGATGAGCGACCCGACATCGGCCTGCCGATCACCCGTGAGATCGCAAAGATCCTCGCCTCGCGTCTGCGAAAGACCACGGGAGATATGCTCACGATCTTCGACGCGCTGGTGAGCGAGCTCCAGCAGTAAGCGCCCCCCCCCGGGGCTCACATGCGGCGGTTACCCGGCGCCCGTCACGCGGCGAAGGAAGTTCTCGAGGCGCCGGGCGGTAATCTTCCAGGTGGGAAGCTCAAGGCGGTAGAACCGCGCGTTGCCGCGGAATGCTCCCAGAAGATCGGAATCCTCGAGAAGACTCCTGATACTCTGCGCCCAGGCGGCCTCGTCTCCCCGCTCCAGGAGATATCCCACCTCACCGTGGCGAACCACCTCGTCTACGCCGCCAACGCGGTTCGTTACGATCGGGACGCCGGAGGCGAGCGCCTCTGCCAGGGCGACACCGTAGGTCTCGAAGCGGGTCGGAAGCAGAAAGATGGTGCCGCGCTGGAGGATCTGCTGCACCTCTTCCTCGGCCACGCTGCCGTGGACCTGAACTCGATCGACGATTGCGCTGCCGGCAAGTCGCCTGCGAAACCGCGTGTAGCTCTCCGGGTCCGTCTTCGTATCGCCGAGGATTTCCCAGCGCCACTCGACGTCCGCAACCTGTTCCAGAGGACCGATCAGCCAGTCGAGCTCCTTCACGGAGGAGAAGTTAGCGACGGTCAGAAGCCGGGGTGTCCCGGTGTCGAAGAGCTCGGGAGTGGGCCGCGCGAGTTTCTGCTCGTCCACGCCCGGCTTCACCACTCCGATACGGTCCGGATCGACGCCGCGGCGCTCCAGCTCGGCGGCGGCGTAGCGGCTCGGAACGACGAAGTAGCTGCTGCCCCCGATGACTGCATCCTCGAGCTCCCGCGCGGCGGCATCAATTATCGACGGCATGAAGTGCAGCAGGAGCCCGACCTGCACGCCCGAAATGCGCTCGAATACCGCTGGAAAACCGGGATCGTCGAGGTAGAGTCCGTCGAGGATGAGGGACTCCACCCCGGAGCCGCCGCCGGCATCGCCGGTGCCCGCCACGGCGGCATCGCCCGCGCCTGCGCCGGCGCCCGCACCCGCGGTGCCGCCCGCCGCTTCCCCGATGGCGCGGGGAATGTCGGCGGAGTCGGCAATGCGATACCGCAGGAAGCCTTCGGGCTCGAGGATCGCGGCGACACGGCGGTTGTACACGGCTCCGCCCGTGCGGGCTTTCGCCGCGGGCGGTGCAAGCAGCAGATGCATCGCGCCCCGGTCAGCCGAGCGATTTCGCGATTCGAGTCATGGCTTCCTCGACGTTCTCACGCGAGTTGAAGGCGGAGATGCGAATGAACCCGTCTCCGCCCCTGCCGAAACCGGCGCCGGGAGTGGTTACCACCGATGCCTCGTTGAGCAGCATGTCGAAGAGCTCCCAGGAGTCCCTGCCGCCCCCGTGCGCCCAGATGTAGGGGCTGTTGGTCCCGCCGGTGTAGCTCAGGCCGATCGTGTCCAGCCCTTCGCGGATGATGCGCGCGTTTTCCAGGTAGAAATCGGCGAGCTCGCGCGTCTCGCGCGTTCCCGCCTCGCTGTAGACGGCTGCCGCGGCCCGCTGTACCGGATAGGAAACGCCGTTGAACTTTGTCGAGTGCCGTCGGTTCCAGAGCGGATGCACTTTGTGGGCCATTCCGGCGGAGTCGTAGGCCGTGACGTCCTTCGGGATGACGGTGAACGCGCAGCGCGTACCCGTGAATCCGGCGTCCTTGGAGAAGCTGCGGAACTCGATGGCTACCTCGCGGGCACCCTCTATCTCGAAGATGGAGCGGGGAAGTCCCTCGTCACGGATGAAGGCAACGTAGGCCGCGTCAAAGAGGATGAGGGCTTTGTTCCTGCGTGCGTAGTCCACCCAGCGGGCGAGCTGCTCATGGGTGGCCACCGAGCCGGTCGGGTTGTTCGGGAAGCAGAGGTAGATGAGATCCGCCGCCTCCTCGGGAGGATCGGGGACGAAGCCGTTCTGGAATCCAGAATGGAGATAGGTCAGCCCCTCATATCGTCCCTCCCGTGCCGGGCCGGTTCGTCCGGCCATGACGTTGGTATCCACGTACACCGGATAGACCGGGTCCTGAACGGCGACCTGAATGTCGGGCGCGAAGAGCTCCTGCACGTTTCCGACATCGTTCTTCGCCCCGTCGGAGATGAAGATCTCATCGGCTGCGATATCCATTCCGTGGCTACGGTAGTCGCGCTCAGCGATGGGCTTGCGCAGGAACTCGTAGCCCTGTTCGGGCCCGTATCCCCGGAAAGTGTCAGCAGCCCCCATCTCGCGGACCGCATCCTCGAAGGCGGAGACGATTGCCGGCGGGAGGGGCAGTGTCACGTCCCCTATGCCGAGTTTGATGATCGAGGCGTCGGGATGAGTCTCTTCGTACTCGCGGATCCGTCGCGCCACTTCCACGAAAAGGTAGCCGGCCTGCAGTTTTGCGTAGTGTTCGTTGATTCTGATCATGAGTAGATTGCCTTACCAATAATGGCCATTTCGCGTAAGAATATCTATAATGCACCACGCGCATCAAGTTTGCGAGACGTCAGTCGAAAGAGAGTTGTGTATGAGCGATGTATTCACGCCGGAGCTCGACCGTGAGGTCGATGAGTTGCTTTCAGCTCATGCTTCCTCGGGGACCCGGCTTCAGCGGATTTGCAATCTGCTCGCCGACCGGGTTCCGCACTACGACTGGTTCGGCTTCTACATCACCGTGCCGGGTCGGCGGGAGCTCGCCCTCGGACCGTTTTCGGGTGAGCCGACCGAGCACGTGCGCATACCCTTTGGTCGTGGCATCTGCGGCCAGGCCGCCGAGCGAGAGGAAACCTTCGTGGTACAGGATGTCGGGGCGGCGGACAACTATCTCTCCTGCAGCATACATGTGAAGTCGGAAATCGTTGTTCCCGTTTTCGGGAAAGGAACGGTCATCGGCGAGATAGATATCGATTCCCACGTAAAAGAGCCGTTCACCGAGGCCGACACCCTCTTTCTCGAGTCACTCGCCGAACGGGTCTCGCCGTTGGTGTCGGACATAATGCCGCCGGAGGAGGAGTAGCATGAAGCGGTTGTGTGTACTTGCAGTAATTCTGGTCATCTCGGCGCAGGGGGCCTTCGCCCAGGTTTCGTCGCTGTTAGAGGAGTCGGATGAGCTCTACGACGAAGAGCGATACGAGCGTACCGTCGGTGTTCTCGAGCGTGCGCTCTCGAGCGCCTCCTCGGGCGGGCAGCGTGCCGAGGTATACTGGCGGTTGTCCCGCGTGCAGCTCGGCATAGGTGATGAGCTTCGCGACGAGGAGGGCGATGACGACGCCGCGATGGAGGTCTACGACCGGGGCATGGAGTTTGGCGATGAGGCGATCGCCGCCGATCCCTCGAACAACCTCGGCTACTACTGGAAGGCCTCGAATCTCGGTCGCTGGGGCGAGACCCGTGGTATCCTCAGCAGCCTCAGGCAGGCGGGGCCCATGCGTGATCTTCTCGAGCAGTCCATCCAACGCGACCCCGATCATGCGGAATCCTACTATGTCCTCGGCCTCCTCTACGCCAGAGTGCCCGGCGGCCTCATTTCCTTCGGGAATACCGATTACGCGGTTTCCCTGGGCCGAAAAGCGGTGCACCTGCACCTCGCCGATGTGCGAGCGGGAGAGGAGGAGTTGTACTATCCGATTCGCTTCGAGCTCGCCTCTCATCTCATCGATCGCGACTGGAATCGAAGAAAGCGCGAGCGCGAACAGGCTTCGAAGCGACGCGAACACGGGGCGGCTGACGGGATTCTCGAGCAGAGCTTCTACTACGAGGGTACGGTGGATATTGCGCCTGTCGACGACGAGGAGGAGGCCCGGCGGATCCTCGAGGAAGTCATAGACGAGCTTGTCGGGGAGGCCGAGCCAGGCTCACGGAAGGGGAGGCAGCTCGAGCGCGCGCGGGAGCTTCTCGACGACATCTGAGTGTGTGGCGTGGCGCCCCGGCGGACGCCACGCCCCGGGGCGGCCGGCGTTCCCCGGCAGCCGCCGGCTCCGCCGCCACGCGAGAACCGGTTACTCGCTGTCGCGCTCAGTGTCGTCAGGCTCCGCGTCGTCGGTTCTCGGCTTCAGCAGTCGTGCCCGGGTGAGCCCCAGCTTTCCGAATCGCGAATTGACGTCGAGGGCGGCCTGTTCCACGCGTCGACGGCGATCGTCGTGGCCCTCGAAGAGCTCGCCCTGCAGTACCTCGTCCTTTGCTTCTACCTGCGCCACGCCGACGCCGAGAAGTCGTATTTCGCGGGCACCGTCCCACTTCTCCTCGAGCATGGCAAGCACCCGTCGGTAAAGCGACTCCGTGGAAGCCACCGGCTCGCTGATCGTGCGGCGCACCGTGGTGGTCGTGAAATCCGAGAATCGGAGCTTGAGCGTCACTGTCCGCGAGACCAGTCCGTGGCGGAGCAGTCGAAACACCACGCCGTGGCAGAGCTCGAGAATGGTGCTCTCGATGACGTCCCTCTCGCGCACATCGTGGGCGAAGGTAGTCTCGTTCGAGACCGAGTGGGATTGTGCCTCGCCGGAGTATATACCCGGATCGATGCCCCGGCTCACCGCGTGGAGGTAATCTCCGGCCGCCTTCCCGAAGAGCCGGTAGAGCTCGGGCGGCTCTTTCTCGCGCAGATCGGCGACCGTGTGCATCCCGAAATCGTTCAGCCGGCGCAGCGTTTTCCCGCCGACGCCCCAGAGATCCTTCAGCGCGAGCCCGGCCACGAAGTCGGCCTCCTCACCGGGGTGCACCTCGTGCAGGCCGTCCGGTTTGCTCCACGCTGAGGCGAGTTTCGCGATGTAGCGGCTCGGACCGACTCCCACCGAAATCACGAGACCGAGCGAGCTCCGCACGTCGGCCTTGAGGCGGGCCGCGGTTTCGGCGGGTCGTCCGAACAGCCTCTCGGTGCCTGTCATATTGAGAAAGGCCTCGTCTACCGAGATCTGCTGCAACTCCGGTGAGTAGCGCTCGAAGACCGCCATCACCTCCTGAGACATCTCCTGATAACGCGCCATCCGCACGGGGCGAAAGGCTGCGTGCGGGCAGCGTCGGGCTGCCTCGGAAATCGGCATTGCGGAGTGGACGCCGTAGGCGCGCGCCTCGTAGGAGCAGGCGGCAACCACGCCGCGTTGTCCCGGGCTTGCGCCGACAATTACCGGCGTGCCGAGGAGCTCCGGGTTATCGAGCTGCTCGACCGAAGCGTAGAACGCATCGAGGTCGACGTGGAAGAAGACCGGCGTGCGAGTCATGGGCTCAACGATTGCAGCACACGTGTGCGGGTGCGAAGCCGGAAGCGCGGCTCGGTGCTTTCAATGGGGAACGCCGTCTCGCGCGATACGAGCTCGAGGTCGATCCTTGTCGGCAACTC
>JAAAOH010000296.1 GCA_009908925.1 Spirochaetota bacterium
GAGTCGTGCCCGAAAACGCGGCGCGCACCTCGGACACGGCGGCCGCGGGGCTCACGCCGAGGTCCGCCGCCCGGTCCTGATCCACCTCGACCATCAGCTCCGGCGAAGGATCGCCCACGTGCAGGGCAGGCTCGGTCACGCCCGGGAAATCTTCGCGTAGCATCGCCAGCACGTCCCTCGCAACGACGTTCACGGCCTCGAGGTCGTCCGACTGAACGACGATGTCGACCGGATTGGACGCTCCGAGCTGCGGCCCCGCCTGCACGAAAGACAACGTCACAGCCGGCCGCAAGGCGACGGCCTGCCGGGCGAAAGAGCGCACCTGCTCCGGCCCGATCGTTCGCTCCTCCAGCGGCGCAAGCGTGATATCGATCGTGGCCGTGTTGGTCGCGGTGCCGCTGATCGGGCCGAACCCGCCCTGGGCGCCGGATTGAACGACGACGGTCTCGATGGACGGGAACTCGTCGACGATGTCTGCGGCAACCCCATTTGCGAGACGGTCCGTCGTTTCGAGATCGGTGCCTGCCCGCAGCTGCAACTCAATTGACACGCCCTCCTGCGGCTGCGGCGGTGCGAAAATGATCCCGAGGGACGGCACGAGCGAGAAGGACGCGATGAGGGCGGCAGCCGCCGCGGAGACCGTCACCGCGCGGTAGCGAAGCGCTCTCGCGAGCAGCCATGCGTACGCTTCCTCCAGTCTCGAGAGCTGCGATTCGATGAATCGGCTCACCCTGCCCAGCGGACCGGTATGCGCCGTCCCCGCACCTCCGAGGGGCAGGTATGTGCTTGCAAGGACCGGAACCAGCAGTACGGCGACCGCCAGCGCACCAATGATCGCCACGATGATCACGAAGGATATGTCGTTGAGGATGACGCCGATGAACCCCAGCTGATCGCTGAACACCAAAAGGGGAAGAAACACGCTGATCGTGGTCAGCGCGGAGGCGGTGATGGGGCTTATCATCTCCTGCGTGCCCACCGTGGCAGCCTCCCGCACCTCGAAACCGTCGCGGCGGTGGCGCTCGATGTTCTCCAGCACGACGATGGAGGAGTCGACGATAAGCCCGATACCGAGCACGAGCCCCGACATGGAGAGCAGATTCAGCGTCACCCCGCCCGCGCCCATCGCGAGAAACGTGGCGAGCATGGACGCCGGTATGGCGATACCGATAGTCACTGCAGCACGGATGTTGTGAAGAAAGAACAGCAGAACCGCCATGGCAAGGAGCGCGCCCTGCAGCAATGCCCGCGTCACCTGATCGAGGGTGTCGGCGATGATCGTACTCCGGTCGCTGGTTACCGTCAGCTCGATGCCTTCCTCGAGACCCGGCCTCAGTTCGTCGAGCGTCGCGCGGACGCTCTCCGCGACGGCAACGGTGTTGGCCTCCGATTCGGGAATGAGTGAGATACGCACCGATGACGTTCCGTCAACGTAGACGTAGGACTCGGCCTCCTCGAAGGCAAAGGAAACCTCGGCTACTTCGCCCAGTCGGACTGCACGTCCCTGGGGACCACCGGCGGCATTTCCCACGACGACCGCCTCGATGTCGCCGAGAGAGGAGTACTCGCTCGACGCTCGCAGGAGGAGTTTGCGACCATCAACGTCGATCGCCCCGCTCGAGAGATCGAGGCTCTGTCTGCCGATCGCGTCGGCCACGCCGCTCACCGTGAGACCGTAGGCCTCGATGGCCGCCGCATCGAGGGCTACGAGCACAATCTCCTCGCGACCGCCGCTCACGTTCGCCTGACCGACGCCCGGCACGCGCTCGAGCGGAGACTGCAGCTCGTCCTCGGCGGTCGTCCGCAGCTGCTCCGGAGTGCGCTCGCCGGACAGGGCTACCGTCATGACCGGCTGAGCATTCGGGTCGAAGCGTAGGATGCGCGGATCCATCGCGTCGTCCGGCAGGGTCCCGCCCACGCGCTCGAGGGCATCCCGGACGTCGTTGGTCGCTTCGGTCATGTCCACGCCGAAGCCGAACTCCATGATGATAACGCTCGAGCCCTCCGAAGAGGTGGAGGACAGCGTATCGAGACCGCCGATGTTGGCGACGGCTCCTTCGATGGGCTGAGTGACGTTCTCCTCCACCTCCGCCGGGCCCGCCCGGTACACGGTGGTTACCGCAAGAATGGGTGGTTCGACTTCCGGGAACAGGTCGACGGACAACTGGAAGAGCATCAGCCCGCCGAGCGCCGCGACTATCAGAAAAATCATGAGGACCGTGACGGGGCGGCCCACCACCCGCTGCGTGAAAGTCATTCGCCGGCACCCCCCTGCGAGGGTTCCTCTTCGATGACGCGCACCGGTCGCCCCGGCCGAAGCTCCTGATGCCCTTCGGTGACGACGGCCTGCCCGGCGTCGAGCCCGCTCACGACCTCAACGCGGTCCTGCGCAATGATGCCGGTGCGCACCGCCACGCGACGGGCGGCGCCGTCTTCGACGGTGTAGACGTACTCATTTCCGCCCTCCTGAATGAGCGCGCGGAAGGGCACAGCCACGACGCCCTCGGCGCGGTCGAGGGGCAGTCCCACGCTGACGAACATGCCCGGCTCGAGCCCGTCGCGGCTGCCGTCGACCCGCACCTCAACGCGTTTCGAGCGCGACGCAGGATCGATGGTCGGCTCGACCGATACCACCACTCCCCGGTACTCGCCGTTTCGCAGCGCGAAAGACTCGAACGTCGCGCTCATTCCGCGCTCGACGCGGGACGCGTAGCGCTCGGGTATCTCTATGTCCACGCGCAGTCTGTCGAGCGAAGAGACCGTGACGAGTGCCATTGCGGCTTGCACTTCCGCGCCACGCTCGACATCGATCGAGACGACGGTCCCGGCGATTGGCGCCCGCACCGGGCTGTCCTGAAACTCCGCGCCGGGGCGCGAGGGGTCGATGTAGAGAAGCGGCTGGTCGAGCGCGACGTACTGCCCCTCCGTCACCTCGATTCGCCCGACGGTACCGCCCACATCGGGGTAGACCTTCACACGGTTGGCCGCCTCGACCTGGCCGTTGAGTCGCACCGTTCCAATGAGGGTGGCGCGCCGCGCCTGCGTCACGGTCACCCGGGCGGGCTCGGCCCGGGAGTCGACGGTGCCATCAGCCGGCGGCGACCCCGACTCCGGTGCCGTGGCGCCCGGCCGGTTGAACCCGAATGAGAGAAACACAGCGACGAGGGCTGCGCCGATGAGCGCCACGCTCCCCACGACTGACAGAACGGTCCGCGCGTTCATACGATCAAATCCTCAGCCGGCGCCGGGCCCACTCTTCGACGGTCGTGAAGCGAACCCCCAACGCGTCGGTGGTCTCGGAGGTGTCCGGGGTCATCAGCGGATTCCGGTCCTCCGCCATGCGGTCGTAACTCTCGCCGATCATCCGCGCTGTCTCTTCCCCGACGAAGGGAGCAAGCATCTCCGCATACTCGGCTCCGGACACCCTGCGGAAAGATACCGCATGTCCGATGCCGCTACCGATTCGATCGGCAACCTCGGGCAGGGTGAGACGCTCGGGCCCCGCGACGCGAAGCCGGCGACCGCCTGTTCGGTCAGGGCGGCCGAAGGCCGCGACCGCACAGGCGCCCACATCGTCGTTGGTCACCCAGGCAACCCGAACGTGCTCGGCGAGAGGGTAGGCGAGTTCGCCGTCAGCAATGCGCGGAGCCGACCAGGGAGCGGAGAAGTTCTCCAGGTATCCCGTCGGAACGAATACCGTTACCGGTGCGCGCTCGAGCAGCTCGTTCACGAAGTCGATTCGGGCGTCCAGCGGCGGGGCTCCAACAGGCTCGGGAGGAAGGGCGAAGCCGACGTTGTAAACCAGATGATCGACGCCGCCGTCGAGGATGGCCTGCACCGCGGCCGCCTCCACCTCGACACCACCGCCGAGCCCCATCGGCGCATGGAAGAACGCGAGATCCGCGCGCGCAGCGGCCGCACGCACCGAATCCGGATCCGAGAGATCGACCCGGACGGGTGTTGCGCCGCCGGCTTTGAGCCCGGTGAGCTTGTCCATGCTCCGTCCGGCGGCACGCACATCGTATCCTGCGGCCAGCGCCGCCTCGGCGACCGGACCTCCCTGCGCTCCCCCCGCTCCAATGACTAAGACCGTTTTCCCCATCGACATGACTCCTTCCTACCGACGAGCCGGGCGAACCTCCTATTTTCAGGAAAAATGTAAGCTCGGCTAACTGTTCGTTTAACTAACGATAATGACGAAATCGCGTGACGTCAAGTGCAGACGGCCCGAGAGCTCGCGCGGAATCCGGCGAGGCTTCCGCAGGGGACGACGGGCTTCCCCGGACGCGCGAACCACACCGTCGCGGTTCGTCCGATTGATGCATCGTCTCCATCACATGGAAGCCGATCGCCCTGATACCGGCCCGCGGACGTCGTAGCGGGCCATCTCGGTGGCAACCGCGAGCAGACGGTAGATGAGGCTGATATGTCACGCAGTATCGGCAGGTTCCGGTTCTACTCTTCGGCGTACGACTCGAGAATGTCGATGTCGTACATCGACTTCAGAAGATTGTGGAAGCGCGATTCCACGAGGCGCAGCGGCTCCCGGCTCGCCGGCCGGTCGCAGCGTTACCCCGCCTCCGGCAGCCGGGACTTGCCTGACGTGACGTAATATGTTAGCCTCACGAACAATTCGTCTAGCTATCTAATACCGCTAGGACTACGGGAGTACAGCAGTTGAACGCACTACACCCTGACTCAAAAACCATTCTCATAACCGGCGCGACCGGCAACGTCGGGCGCCACACCATCAAGGCCCTCACCACCTTCGACGCCGGCCCCGCCGACGCTCGGGGACCGACGGCCACCGGAGGAGTGGCGGAGATACGGGCGGGCGTTCGCGGAAGGGGGGCGGAAGACCGGCTTCCCCACGGGGTCCTGCCGGTGCATCTCGATTTTGCCGATGCGAACAGTTTCGCCCCGGCCCTCGCCGGTGTGGATCGGGTGCTCCTCGTACGGCCACCGTTGCTTGTGAACGTGCGCCGCTACTTTCAGCCGTTCATCCGGGCTGCGGAGGCCGCCGGCGTGCGCCATGTGGTGTTTCTCTCGGTGATGGGAGCAGAAAATGCCGGGTTCATACCGCATGCGGGCATCGAGCGCGCGCTCGTTGAGAGCCGCATGGCGTGGACGTTCCTCCGCCCGGGGTTCTTCAACCAGAACCTCAGCACGACCCACGCCGCCGACATCCGGGATCACGATCGCATCTTCGTGCCCGCGGGCGGCGGCGTGACCGCATTTATCGACACCCAGGATATCGGCGCGGTGGCCGCGCGGGCTCTCACGGAGCCCGGCCACGAGAGCGCAACCTACACCCTCACAAGCGACGACCTTTTGACCTACGAAGAGATCGCGGACATCCTCACCGAAGCGCTCGACCGCAGAATTGCCTACGAGCGGCCCGGAGCCCTGCGCTTCATCGCGAAGGAGCTGCGCGAGGGCACCCCGGCCACCTTTGCGCTTCTGATGGCCGCCGTGTATCTTCCGACGCGCCTCGGGAAGGCCGGCAGGCACACAGACACCCTGCGCGAGCTCCTCGGACGGAACCCGGTGTCGTTTCGCAGTTTCGTAGCGAAGCACCGGCAGGTGTGGATGCGGGATTGAGCGGGGCCCGTCGATTCCGGCCCGGGGATTGCGGCCGGCGATTCCGGCCCGGTCGTTACAAATCCCCCCGGAGCACGGAGCGGGCCGCTTTGTAGCGCGCCCGGTTCACCCCCATGTCGCCCTGACCGACCCGCGCGGCCGAGCGGACGTGCACTACGCCGCCGCCGGGCGGGACGTAGAGCTCCACATCGTCCTTGAACCCGAACAGACGTGAGGAGAACACAGCATAGATGTAATCGTCCCCGCGAGTGATGATCTGCCCGCGGGGAGACTCGGCCACCCAGCGGGCGGCCCGATCGAGCGCGGCGGCCGCATCGGTCACGTCTACCGGCTCGACGTAGTGGGTCTCATCGGCCCGATCGGCCTGGGTGGAGACGCAGTTCGGCGTGTCGGGGCACTGCTCGAAGCGCCCGTCCGTAACGCCCGTTGCAACGTCCCCCGCGCCCGGCTGCGTGCGCGAGAGCCGTACCAGACCGAAGAACAGCACCAGCGCTGCGACGACAACGAGAGCTCCCGCCACGATTCCAATCCATTTCAACACCGCAAGAATCATCCCGACTCCTTCCCGTACGCCGGCTCGAGCCGCGCGGCCCGCTCCCGGCCGCGGCGCCGACCGTGGGTTGCAGGCGTCAGTGCCTCGTCGACACGGCGTCGCCTGTTCATCGTATACCAGAGAAACCCTGCCGTTCCCGAGATGATGTTCCCGACCGCCACGCCCCAGAAGATACCGGCGAGCCCCGCAATCTCTCGGCCGATCCACGCAAGCGGGATGAGCAGACCGAAGAGCCTCAGCCCGGCCACGGCTGCCGCCTGCAGCGGCATCTTCAACCCGTTGAAGGCCGCAGCGGTGAGGTTGACGATGCCGAGAAAGCCGTAGCTCACGGCAACGACCATGAGGTAGAGACTCGTCACCTCCACTACCCGGGCGTTCTCGTTGAAGGCGGCGGCAATGGGACCGGCAGCCGCGAGGAACACAACGAGCACCATGACGCCCCACAGAATCGAGAAGCCGGAGGCCACGTGATGGCTTCGCAGCACGCGCCATTCCCGCCCCGCGCCGTGGTTCTGCCCCACGAAGGGGGTGAGGATCATCGAGAGCGCCAGCGTGAACACGAGAGCGAAGGATTCGATCCGGGTTGCCGCGCCGAAGCCGGCCACCGCATCGGTACCGAAGGCCGAGACAAAGCGGGTGATAACCCCCATCGAGATGGGAAGCAAGATGTTCACCGCGGCGGCAGGAATCCCCACGTAGAGTATCCTCCCCCAAGCGGCAAGCGTCTCATCAAGGGAGCCGAAATGCAGCGTGAACAGTCCCTCCCGGCGGAAGACGGCGTAGCCGATGATAGCTAAGCTCGACGCGCGGGCGACAACGGTCGCAAGCGCCGCCCCGGCAATCCCCATCCCGGCGACGGGCCCTACACCGAAGATGAGAAGCGGGTCGAGGACTATATTGAGAAGAACCGATAGCGTCAGCACCATCCCGGGAATCCTGGTGTCACCGGTCGCCTGCAGAACGTTCATCCCAATCATCGGGAGGATCACGAAAGGAAGACCCGTGAACCAGATCACCATGTAGGATCGGATGAGCGGAAGCACCGACGCAGTTGCACCCATCGCCGTGAACAGTGGCTCGATGGTAAGCAGGCCCGCCACGGCAAACACGACGACCAGGCTGAATCCGAGCAGGTGCGCCTTTGTTGCGAAGCGGGCGGCCTCACCACGGTCACCGCGGCCGAGGGCCTGCGACACGTAAGTGGAGGTGCCGATCCCCAGCCCCATGGCGAGCCCGCCGGAGATGAGCACGACCGGGAAGGAGAAACTCATCGCCGCAAGCGGATCAGACCCCAGGCGACCCACGAAGTATGTGTCGGCAAGATTGAACAGGACGATACTCAGCGTCCCGGGAATCATCGGCAGAACCAGACGGAAGAGTGCCGATGCCACCTCGTCATTGAGCATATCGGGTCGCTTCATTCCCTCGCTCCCTCTCCGTCGGCGCACCCGGACATGGGCGGCGGTCCGCTTCCGTCCTCGTAGTGCGTACCGAGCCGCTCGAGCACTACCCGGTAGAGGGCCGAGAGCCCCTCGTGCAGTTGCGTGTTCTCTTCCTCGGTGAGGCAGGCGAGAAGCTCCGAGGCACGCTCGATTGCAAGCGTTTCTACCCCCTCGAGGGCGTGCCGCCCCGCGTCGGTGATGCCGGCATACACCGTCCGCCGGTCCTCGGGCGAGCGCGTGCGGGAGATCCAGCCGCGCCCCTCGAGCACGCTGACGGTGCGGGACATGGTGGGCAGCTTCACCTCGTGGAGCTCGGCGAGCTCGTGCAGGCTGCGCGGTCCGCGCCGAAGCGTCCGCAGCAGCCGGAAGTGCACCGGGTTGTCGACGCCGGCGTTGCGGCGCAGCCGGCTCGAGACAAAGCCCATAACCGAGGGCAGGGACTCGAGCAGGACCTCGGCGGTTGCCGCGCGAGCAGCCGCCGTGTGGTGATGTCGTTTTGCCTTCATTCTAAGCCTCGCTAACAGTTCGTACGGCTAACAATACTGCCGGTGGCGCGCGTGGTCAAACCCCGGCTTCCAGGCCGGGATCGGGCCCAAACTGGGTGACCGTATCGTTTAAAACCCTACTCCGAGCCGGTCGCCGGGGTAGGTATCGTCCATTCGCTCATCCGTTTGGTTCTCCTCACTGGTAGTCAGGCGATCTCAACAGACGAGGCGGGACTGTCCTGCCCGCTATTCTTTGAGTGGAACTACTTGCCCCGGCCGATGATGACAGTCTGCGCGGCCGGAACCAGCCCGCCCGCGCGAGGGGACCGGCCCCGATACAGGCGCGGCACCCGGACCAAGACACCCACGCGGGCACCCGCGATTCAGGCTTCCTTATACTCCGCCACCAGTTCCTCCATCACCTTCTTGCCGTCACCGAAGAGCATCAGCGTGTTGTCTGCGGCGAAGAGCGGGTTGGGGATGCCCGCGAAGCCGGGGCTGAGGCTGCGCTTGATGACGACCACCGTGCGAGATTTGTCGACGTTGAGGATGGGCATGCCGGCGATGGGGCTGTCCGCGGCCTCGCGCGCCTGGGGGTTCACCACGTCGTTCGCGCCGAGGACGATGGTCACGTCGGTCTGCGGGAAGCTCGGGTTTATCTGGTCCATCTCGCGGAGCTTGTCATAGGAGATATCCTCTTCGGCGAGGAGCACGTTCATGTGCCCCGGCATGCGCCCTGCGACGGGGTGAATACCGAACTCGACCTCGATGCCGTCGGCCTCCATGGACTCGGTGAGCATGCGCACCGGCGTCTGCGCGCGCGCCACGGCCATGCCGTAGCCGGGAACGATCACCACGCGCTGGGCGGTCTTGAGGATCATCGCCACCTCGTCTGCGGAGGTCTGCTTGATCTTTCCCTCGTAGATATCATCCATCTGGGCCGATTGCTGCACCGCACCCACGCCCCCGAAGAGCACGTTGGCGAGTGATCGGTTCATCGCCTTACACATGATGGTCGTGAGGATGATGCCCGA
This sequence comes from Spirochaetota bacterium, assembly GCA_009908925.1. Taxonomy (GTDB): domain Bacteria; phylum Spirochaetota; class Spirochaetia; order DSM-27196; family PWMO01; genus JAAAOH01. The sequence goes on from JAAAOH010000296.1 coordinate 9,116, forward strand.
GGCTCCGACAAGGGAGCCGGAGATGATGAGGATACTGTTGGAAAGCACGAATCCGGTCGCCGCGGCGGCAAGCCCTGAGTAGGAGTTCAGAAGCGCAATGACGATGGGCATATCCGCGCCGCCGATCGGTATGACGAGTACGATGCCGAGGAGCGCACCGAGGGCGACGAGGATCCAGTAGTACTCGGTGAGCGCCGGATTCATCACCAGATACACACCGACTGCGAGTGCGGCAAGCAGAATGAGCACCTTCACCACCTGCTCGCCGGGATAGCGCACCGGTTTCTCGGTTACGATTCCCTGGAGCTTTCCGAAGGCGATGAGGCTGCCGAGGAAGGTCACCGCACCGATGAGCCCGGAGGCGACCGTGGCGATGGTGAACTGAAGGCCCGCCTCCACCACGCCGGCGCCGGCGGCACTCATCATCACCTGAAAGAGCACCGCGCCGGCAACCAGCACCGAAGCAATGCCGCCGAACCCGTTGAAGAGCCCCACGAGCTGCGGCATGGCCGTCATCTTGATGGAGAGGGCGAGGATGATGCCGATCGCCGCGCCCACGAGGAGCCCCGTCACAATGAGCCCGTAGCTCAGGATCTGCTCGTTGAGCAGGGTCACCACGATGGCGATGAGCATACCGACGGCGCCCATGAGGTTGCCCCGCACGGCGCTCTTCGGATGGGTGAGGCCCTTGAGCCCGAAAATAAAAAGTACTGCAGCCACGAGATATGCGAGATTGACGAGTACGGCTGTAGTCATGGCCTAGTCCTTCTTCCTGAACTTGCTGAGCATGCGATGGGTCACCAGGAATCCGCCGACCACGTTGATGGTGGCGAAGACGAGGGCCGCGAGGCCAAGCACGACGGTGAGCGTCTCCTGCCCGCTGCCGACCGCCAGAAGCGCGCCGATGACCGTAATCCCCGAGATGGCGTTGGAGCCGGACATGAGCGGCGTGTGGAGGATGGGCGGCACCTTGGTGATAACCTCGAAGCCGACGAAGACGGCCAGTACGAAGACCGTCAGTATGTTTACAAAGGATAGAGCTGCGTCCATGCGTGTAGCCTCCTAGAGTCCCAGTCGCTCTTTGAGATCGTCGTTGGGCACCGTGCCGTCGCGAGTCACCATAGTCGAGGAGATGATCTCGTCCTCATAGTCGATGTCGATGCGCCCCTCTTTGACCATCGTCGCGAAAAATGAAGTGATGTTCTTGGAGTAGAGCGTGCTCGCGTTCTCGGCGAGCATCGCCGGGATGTTCTCAGGGCCCATGATGGTCACATCGTGCTTGACGACCGTCTGTCCCGACTCGGTGAGCTCACAGTTCCCCCCGCGCTCGGCTGCGAGGTCGACGAGGACCGACCCCGTCGGCATCGCCTTCACCATCTCCTCGGTGACGAGGGTGGGTGCCTTCTTCCCCGGAATGTTGGCCGTGGTTATCACCACATCGCTTTCTGCGATGACCTCGAGCATCTTCTCGCGCTGCTTCTTGTAGAAGTCCTCACCCATTTCCCTGGCGTATCCGCCCGAGCCCTCCGAGTCGCCGGTGTCGAGCTCGAGCTCCACGAACCTCGCCCCGAGGCTCTTCACCTGGTCCTTGACCGCCGGGCGGATGTCGTAGGCGCTGACCACCGCGCCGAGGCGCTTTGCCGTGGCGATGGCCTGAAGCCCCGCAACGCCGACGCCCACGATGAAGGCGCGCGCGGCGACGATGGTACCTGCGGCGGTCATCATCATCGGGAACATCTTCGGAAGCTCGTTGGCGGCAAGCAACACCGCCTTGTAGCCGGCGAGACTTGCCATGGAGGAGAGAGAGTCCATGCTCTGCGCCCGGGTGATGCGCGGCATGAGCTCCATCGAGAAGACCGATACTTTGCGGTCCACCGCCTGCTTGAAGGCATCGCTCGGGGCGTAGGGCTCGGCGTAGCCGATGAAGATCTGCCCCTCACGCATCGCGCTCGCGTCCGAGGCGAAGCCGTCGGGATCGGCGGCGGCTGTGCGCACCGTCAGCACCGCGTCGGCGTCGGCGAGCAGCTGCGGGCGGTCGACGATCGCCGCCCCCTTCTCGCGGTATGCCTCATCGGCAAACCCGGCGGTCTCACCTGCTCCCCGCTCGACCATCACCTCGGCGCCGAGCTTCTCGAGCGACGCCACGTGCGCCGGTACCAGGGCGACCCGCCGCTCGCCGTCGAGGCGCTCTTTCAGAACTCCGACTTTCATGCTGCAACTCCATTCGACATACAAGGCTCCGGCCCGAAAAGGTTACAGCAATAATAGGATATCGGCCCGCTGACGGCAACCGGATCAGGTCCGTGGTGTCACATGCGCCGTGACCCATGCGCCGAACGACCCTCCCGGCCCGTGACACGCATGCCGTTTGGCGGTAGGCTATGCATCCGGTTTCACATCAATGAGCACACCCGCATCCGAGATCACCAATCCCCGCGAGCTCTACGCCACCCTTCTTCGCCTGGCGACCCCCATCATGCTCGCAAACCTCTTCCAGATGTTCTACAACCTCGCCGACGCGTTCTTCCTCGGGCGCATCGGGCGGGAGGCCGTGTCGGCGGTGGCAATCTCGTTCAACATCGTCATGCTCATCGTGGTGGTCGGCTCGGGGCTCGCCACAGCGGGCCAGACGCTCATTTCCCAGTCGAGAGGACGGGGTGATCAGAAAAGGGTCGACTTCTACCTCGGTCAGATGACGACCTCGCTTCTCGGCTTCTCCCTCATCATCTCCCTTGCGGGCGGCGTGCTGATCCCGGCCCTCCTCGCACTCCTCCAGGTGCCGCCCGATGCCTTCCCCCAGACGCAGCAGTACCTTCGCATCATCTTTGCGGGGCTGCCGTTCATGTTCCTCTTCTTCGTGATGCAGGCGGCGATGCAGGGAATCGGCGACAGCATGACGCCGCTCCTCATACAGGCCGGCACCATCGTGCTCAACATCGCCCTCGATCCGCTTCTGATCTTCGGCGTGGGTCCCCTGCCTCGCATGGAGGTCGCGGGCGCCGCCGTGGCGACGGTCATCAGTCGCAGTATGGGCTCCGCGGTGGCGCTGCTCATTCTCCTGCGCGGCGGACGGGGGCTCCACCTCAAACTGCGAAACCTCATCCCGAAGCCGGCCGCAGTGCGGCTCTTCTTCCGCGTCGGTGCGCCGATCTCCGTCGGGCAGGGCCTCTCGGGCCTGGGCTTCGTGGTGCTGCAGGGCATCGTCAACGGCTTCGGCACGGCCGTCATCGCCGCCTTCGGCGTGGGCACGCGCATTATCGGGCTCTTCAACATGCCGGCCATCGGCTTCTCCCGCGCCACAGCCTCGCTCGTTGGGCAGAGCATCGGGGCGGGTCGCCCCGATCAGGCGAAAACGGTGCTTCGGCAGTCTGTCCTGACCATTCTCGCGTTCATGAGCGTCGGGATGACACTGACCTTCTTCTTCGGGAACCTGGTGGTTCGCTTTTTCGTCGACGATGCGGCGGTGGTGGAGGTCGGCGCCGTCATGTTCCGCGTCGTCTCGATTTCGGTGATTCCGTTCGCGCTGTTCACCGTGGCCAACGGCGCCTTCCAGGGCGGCGGCGACACGAAGCCGGTGATGTATCTCAACGTCGCGCGCCTGTGGGGACTGCGCGTGCCGGTTGCCTACGTGCTTGCCGTCGCCATCGGCATCGGTCCGCTCGGGGTGTGGATGTCCATGGTCGTCTCGAACGTCGTCATCGCCGCGGCCGGCTTCTGGATCCTCAGCAAAGGGCGATGGCTTACGGCGCTCGATCAGTCGGCTTTGTAGGTCGAAACGATTACCGACCACAGCTCTGCAAGCCGCGGATCACCCGCGCCCCCGGCGCCCGTATCCTTGAGGAAGTCGCTTCGCTCCCGCGCGAGCCAGCGATGAAGCCGCCTCGCCCCGTCCGCGGCGCCGGATGCGGCGTGGGCGATCCGCGTCATCTCGCGCATCTCCTGGCGGTTGAAGAAGACCCGTGTGCCGGTGACGCTGATCAGGAAAGAAGTGTCACTTCGGCGGGTGATGGAGACCGGCGGCTCGTGCCGCCCCGCCTGTTCGGTCTCCGACGCACCCGATTCCTCCGGCGCAGCCTCGCCTGTCGGCGGCTCTGACTCGGCGTCTGTCCGGGAGGCGCGTCGGCGCTGCTTCTGAACCCGGTTGATGTTGCGGGCCGCCTCCACCGCCTTTCTCCGCGCTTCCTCGAGCTCACTCGAGTAGATCAGAATCTCCGCCTGCTGTTTCAGAAACTGAAGCGACTCTTCGTCGAGCTTGTCGAGGAGGGCCTCGAGCTCGGTTCGTGTGTCATCCTCGTCGGATGCAGGTTTCTCGGCCATCGCGCAAATTGTCCTCACCTGAAATTGTAGCCCGCCGGGCGCAACTCATCCATGGTCTCACCACCGGACTTGCATATACCTCGCGCATGGTGACACACCCCCTCGACGCTCTCTATATTGGAACCAAGGAGGCACCGGCATGGAACTCAACGGCAAGAAAGCCCTCACAATCGTTCACTACGATTTCGACGATCTGGAGTTCTGGTATCCAAAGCTCCGCCTCGAGGAGGAAGGGGTGATCGTGGAGGTCGCAGGCGAGAAGGCGACCACCACCTACACCGGCAAGAAGGGCCTGCCGGCCATGGCCGAGATCGATTTCGGAAGCGTCGACCCCGCCGAGTACGTCGCCATTCTCATCCCCGGAGGGTGGGCGCCGGACAAGCTCCGCCGCTTCGACGAGATAAAGTCAATCGTGCGGACCATGAACGCTGACGGGAAGCTCATCTGTGAAATCTGCCACGCCGGCTGGGTGCTCATTTCCGCCGGTATTCTCGAGGGAAAACGCGTGACGAGCACGCCCGGCATCAGGGATGACATGACCAACGCCGGCGCCACCTGGGTCAATGAGCCCGTCGTCGCCGACGGCAACATCATCTCCGCCCGCAGACCCCCC
>JAAAOH010000104.1 GCA_009908925.1 Spirochaetota bacterium
ATCGCGCATCCTGCTCGGGCCGATCGGAAGGCGCCTGATCGGCAGGCGCAACTTCTTCGCAAAAACTGTCGTGCGCGCGGTTTTCGGGGACAGGTCGAAGCTCACGCCGGAGCTCCACCGACACATCACCGCGCCGCTTGCCACACCGGAGGAGCGCCGCGGCAGCTGGGTCTTCCCGCGGGAGATCATCGGCTCCTCGCAGTGGCTTGCCGGGCTGTGGTCGGCGCGCGAGCTTCTCCGGGGCAAGGTGACACTCATTGCCTGGGGGATGAAGGACATCGCCTTCCGTCGTGGCACGGGTGCGCCTACAGTCGGCTTTCACCACAGGCGAGCGCCGCGGTGTTCAGTTAGAGCTCGACCCGGTGAGCCGGGCCGATTGCGACGCCGTGAGATTCGCCAGGCCGCGGAACCAGGTGTTCATTCCGCGGCGTGCTCACGCAGATGCGCCTCGTCCACGAACTCGAGCGCACCTATGTGCGTCGCCCCCAGAACGACCCGCGGGGCGGCACCCGCACGGCGGGCCTCCTCCCATCGCATCGCGCAGAGGCACCATCGGTCACCGGCCGTCAGGCCCGGGAACCGAAACTCCGGACGCGGCGTGGAGAGGTCGTTTCCCTTCGAAGCCGTAAACTCGAGAAACTCGTCGGTCATTTCGGCGCATACCACGTGCGTTCCCGTGTCGTTTGCGCCGGTGTTGCACAAGCCGTCGCGGTAGAAACCGGTAATGGGTTCTTCCGAGCAGCCCTCGAGGCGTGTTCCAATCACATTCGCTGCCATGGCGGGGAAGGTACCAATAGCAGGCCGCACTCGGCTACGATGACGTTTCAGGCCCTCCTGAGTACGCAACTTGCCCACGAAAACCCGATGCCGAATCCGCTTATGAGGTAGTTCCGCGAGTCTTTCTGCGGGATCTCATATTCGAGCAGTATGGGTATCGAGCTCGAAATCGTGTTGCCATACTCACGGATATCGAACGGGGTTCTGGCTTCGCCGATGCCGAGATCCTTCATAACTGTTCTCACCATGTACCGGCTTGCCTGGTGGAGAAGGAATCTATCAATGTCATCCATCGTGAGATCGTTCAGTTCGATGTTGTTTCTGATGTCTGCCGGAATATATTTCCTCACGAACTTGACTACGGCCAGCCCATTCATCGAGAGCTTTTCATCAACAAGTCGTATTTCGTCAGCCTTCTCACCGAGCGTGCCGAAGGTGAACCTGCCGGGGATGAGCTCGGCGTTTTCCGTGATGAGAGTCGCAGTGGCCGCATCACCGAAAAGAAGACTGGTGTTTCTGTCGTCAGGGTCGACTATCCTGGAGTACGGATCAGCGGTAAAAAGGACTCCCTTCTTCATTTCGTTCTGTTTCATGAACGAAGTGATGGCTGAAAGTCCGTAGACGAAACCGGAACACCCGAGCGAGACGTCAAAGGACGCGCAGCCCGGCTTCAGCCCGAGCTTTCCGTGCACATACGCGGCGCCGTGAGGCATTCTGATATCCGAGTTCTGGGTAGCGACAATAATGACATCGATATCGTCCGGATCGAACGGGGTCTTCTCCTGCAACGCGTTCCATGCCTTGACGCACATGTCGGAGCACTCTTCCTCATCATCTTTTACGGACGTCCGGTGAACACCGATTTTCTCATCGAGAAAATGCTGCTCGAAACCGAACCTGGCCAGCTTCCTGTGATTGTCCGTTCTGCCGGCCGGAATGTAGACACCGATATCCTCTATACCCAGGGCACTCATACACACTCCTCTGACCCGCGAGTCTAATGGAAGCACGCACGTTGATTAAGGGCCTGGCTGAATTGGAGGAGTAATGCAGCTTTCCCGGGGTGGGGCCGCCGTCTATTCATAAATGTCGAGTATATGTACAACGTTAAGCTCAAATTATGCCATTAACATTTCATTTTCGTTTTACATTAGTTTGACAATATCTTCCGCCTTACGTACCTTCCCGGAACATCGATACCCGAACTAAGGAGAATGTGATGAAGAGGATCGTGTTGATGCTGGTGCTGGTTATGTTCGCCATGAGCGGCTACGCGAGCGCAGTTTCGGAAAGAACAATGGAGGAGGAAGCGGAGGAGACCACCGTCGTTGATATCGCGACGAATGATGATCGCTTTGAGACCCTGGTAACCGCTCTGGATGCGGCAGGTCTCGTAGACACCCTGGCCGGCGAGGGACCGTTCACGGTTTTCGCCCCCACCGACGACGCCTTTGACGCCCTGCCGGAGGGGACCGTGGAGGCGCTTCTCGAAGACACCGAAGCCCTCACTCAGGTTCTGACATATCACGTGGTCGCCGGTTCCGTCTCGGCGGCTGATGTGACTTCTCTGTCAAACGCCACCACGCTGCAGGGACAGCCGGTAGTAGTTAGCAGTAGCGACGGGGTCATGATCAACCAGGCCGAGGTAATTCAGCCCGATGTGATGGCGTCGAACGGTGTCATTCACGTAGTGGACGCGGTTCTGCTACCCCCGAGCGGCGACATCGTAGAAGTCGCGTCAAACGCCGGCTCCTTTAACACGCTCGTCGCGGCAGTTGAGGCTGCGGGATTAGTCGAGACGCTTCAGGGAGAGGGACCATTCACGGTCTTCGCTCCAACCGATGAAGCGTTCGGTAAGCTTCCTGATGGCACCATTCCGGCACTGCTCGAGGATCCCGAGACGCTTGCGCAGATCCTCACCTACCATGTGGTACCGGGAAGAGTGTTCTCCGGTGACGTCGTAAATATTGACGACGCAGGGACCGTGCAGGGACAGAGTATCGGAGTTTCCGTCATGGATGGGTCGGTCATGCTGAATGACACTTCGACTGTTACCGCCACGGACGTGCTCGCGACCAACGGAGTAATACACGTCATAGACACGGTGATCATGCCCGAGTAGTCCCATCTACTCTGCAGTCTCGCGGCGCGGGGCAGGGCGAGTTTCAACTGCCCCGCGTCTTTTCTTCTCGTTCTCGCGGTGCGCGGGGATGAGTTCGCCGCCCGAGACTTCACAGTTTCTCCGACGCGATCATTCGTCGGGAGTTCGGTCGAGCACCTTCTGCAGGAGAACGGCGCCGAGGATGAGCACACCCTTGATGAAGTCGTTGACAAAAGCCGGTACCTGATACGCGGAAAGGATCGCGTCGATAGAGTAGATGATTACGGCGCCGAAGAACGTTCCCTGAATCGTACCGCGACCGCCGGACATCATCGTACCACCGATCGCCACCGCCGCGATCACGTCCAGTTCGAACATACGGCCAGCCGTGGCCACGTCCACCGAGCCGAAGCGAGAGGCGTAGAGAAAGGCGGCGACACCGGTGAGCAGGCCGGTAATCGTGAAGATTGCAATCTTCACTCCGGTCACCCGGATTCCGGTGAGCTTGGCGGCCTTCTCATTGGACCCGACCGCGTACACGTAACGACCGAACTTGGTCTTGTTCATCACGAACCACATGATCACCGTGAGCCCGACGAAGATGATCGCCAGATACGGCAGCCCCTGCGGACCACCGATCCCGCCGTAGCCGATCCAACGAAGGTTCTCGAAATACAGGGTGTTGTCGGTGAGCAGCGGCCCGCCCTGCCCCATTTGTACCGTAATGGAGCGGTAGGCGGTCATCGTGGCCAGCGTCACGATAAACGAGGCCATTCGGGCGTAGCCGACGAATAACCCGTTTATGAGGCCCAGAAGGGAACCGGCGGCGGCGGCCGCGAACAAGGCAACAAGCACTCCCCCGGTACTGTTGAACACCGATACCGAAACCGCCGCGGCCAGCGCCAGGATCGACCCCACCGAAAGGTCGATATTCCCCGATATAATCGTCAGCGTCATTCCGAGCGCGATGATTCCGATGAACACGGATGAACGAATCAAGTTGGATATGCTTGCCACACTGAGAAACTGATCGCTGGCGAACCGCCCCACGATGAGAAGCAGGACGAAAGAGAAGATGTAGTTGTAGTGAACGAAGAGGTACTTCAGGATGTCTTTCCAGTCTCTGCCTGCAAGTGCATTCTGCATGTTCAGCCAGCCTTTCTGTTGGATCCGGTTGCGTAGTACATTACGTCAACCTCGTTCAGGTCTTCCCGGGCGAACTCTTTGTTGATCTCACCCTTGTACATTACGATGCATCGGTCGGCAATCTTGTAGATTTCGGGAAACTCGGAGCTGAACATGATGACGCTCTTCCCGGTTTCCACGAGCTTGTTCATGAGCTGATAGATCTCGAACTTGGCGCCTACATCGATACCCTGAGTGGGGTTATCCAGAATGAAGACGTCGCTATCCAGCCCGAACCAGCGGGAAAAGACCACTTTCTGCTGATTGCCGCCGCTGAGGGAGGTAATCGGGTCATTGGGATTGCCTACTCGAATGTTAGTCTGACGGCGCTGCTCCTCGAAGCGGGCATTCTCTTCCCGGGTACGAACCACCAGCCGCCTGTGAGCACTCGTGAAGTACGCCATGGAAAGGTTGTCCTTTACGGAGAGATCCTTGAGGATAGAGCGTTCCTTCCGGTTCCGGGGCACCATTGAGACGCCGGACTTGATAACATTGAGGATCGAGCCGGTGTCCAGTTCCGTGCCATGGAGGCGAATCGTTCCCGAGGTGATGGCGCGGGCTCCGAATAGGCATTCGGCAAGCGCTCCGCGACCATCACCGAACAGACCGGTAAACGCCAGGACTTCACCGCGGCGCAGTGAGAAGCTCACGTCTTCGAAGTGGCCCTCGCAACTCAAGCGGTTTACCTGGAGAACGTTCTCCTCTGAAACCCGGTTCGTCTTCTCCACCACCTCATCCACGAGACTCCGGCCCACAAGCATTTCCGTAGCCTGTTGCTCATTGATATCGGCGAAGTTGCCGCTGGCGACGAAGCGGCCGTCCCGAAGTACGGTGTAGCGATCACAGACGGAAAACAGCTCCGGCATCTTATGCGAAATATAGATCGAACTCACTCCGTGGTGCTTGAGACCGCGCATGATATCGAAGAGATTCTCGATCTCGTCGTTGGTGAGGGCCGTGGTAGGCTCATCCATGATGATCAGCTTACAGTCGAAGAGGAGCGCTCGGGCGATCTCTACAAGCTGTTTCCGGGAGGTATCCAAATCGCGCACGGTGGCCGTTGGATCGATCTCCATACCGAGTTTCTGAAAGATTGCCCGGGAGCGGCGGATCATCTCTCGTTTATTGAGGTAGAAGCCGGCAGTGACGATCTCGTTTCGTAGAAAGAGATTCTCGAAGACCTTGAGATCATTGACCAGGTTGAGCTCCTGGTGGATGAATCTGATGCCGAGCTTGGCCGCCTTGATCGGCGTCAGGTGCGTCTGCTCTTCGCCGTCGATGAGAATCGTGCCGGAGTCCGGGGGAAGTACTCCGCCGAGGATGTTCATCAACGTTGATTTCCCGGCGCCATTCTCGCCGAGGAGACCGTGAATCTCGGACTCACCCACGGAAAACGAAACATCCACAACCGCCTGTACGGCGCCGAAGCTCTTGTAGACGTTTTTCATCTCTAATTGCATGGGGCCGCCTTTCAGGGTGGGCATAGAGAGGGCCGGCGGCCCCTCCGGGCGCCGGCCCCAATCATGTCATCGAACTCAGTCTACGGAGTAACGCGTCGTGAAAACGTCGCCTTCCATGAACGCTTCGTAGTTCGAGTTGTCCACCATCTCGGTCTCAACAAGATACATCCCGGAGACCGCTTCGCCATCGAGAACGTCGTAGCCAAGCGCGATCGCATCGCGGACCATCGCCGGGGAGAAGGCAAAGGTCACCTGATCGATACCCTGTTCCTGGTAGCGATCGAAGTTCTCCAGCAGTTCCCGTGGGGCGCTCACGCCGGACACGAGCTGCACGTTGACATCAAAGCTGCCGCTGTACCCTTCGAGGGCGGCCAGCACACCGGCCTGGACTTCCGCATCGTGGGTGAAAATGCCCCGAATGCTCTCTACCGTTCCTTCGTCGCTGGAGTTCAGGAATGTCTCCATTTGTGTCTGGGCGGTGTCGCGACTCCAGTTGGTCACGTACTCGTTTACCACGTTGAAGTTGTCGTGGGCGGTGGACCAGAATCCCTCGTTCCTCTGCGTGGGTACCGTGGAGTTGTCACCCTTGAACTCGAGGATATTGACCTGACCCTCGGCAAGCTCCCCGGAGAAGAAGTCATTGAAGTACTCACCTGTCTCCTCGCCAATCGTGACGTTATCACCCATGAGCTCGGCCGTCTCGTCGAAATCGGTAATCAGGCGGTCGTATACCACCAGCGGGATTCCGGCGTCCACGATCTGCTGGGCCGCGGAGCGAAGCTCGTCACCGTTGTGGGGCCATAATACGACCACGTCCACACCCTGGGAGACCACGGTGTCGATCTGGTTGGCCTGCTGTACCACGTCGTCGGAGATCAGGAACTGATACTGGTAACCGCGGGCCTCGCCCATCGTTTCCGTCGCGTCCTCGGCATGGCGAATGCTCTCGCCGAGGAATCCATGCGTTGCGCCCGGCATAATCACGGCGATCGACTTGGAATCCGACTCGCCCTGTCCACCGCCAAACACGAGGCCTACGCCGACCACGAGGATCAGCCCAATCATCAAAAATCTCTTAGCCATACGGCCCTCCTTATTTTTTCGCGCCCCGTTTCAGGACGCTGTTCCCCTCACCTTTCTGGATCGCGGGAACATAATTCTCCAGAACCTCATCAATCTGCGGATCTGTAAGGTCAATGACCTTGCCCTGTTCGCCGGAGTAGTACGCCGCCATCAACAGGCGGGTAATCTCCAGCCCATACTCCCAGTTCAGCATGGCGTCTTCGCCGCGGGAGAAGCGCTCCACCATGTCCCGGTTCTCATCCACATACCCGTAGAGGTCGGCCTCGTTGGCTTGAACCGGAAGCAGCCCCCGCGTAGCGGTCGATTTCTCCAGCGCCAGCTCCGCGTCCGCCAGCGACTCAGCTGCGGCATCCCCGATGAATATCTCCGTCGGAGAGCGCAGCGTATTTACCTCGAAGGCGTAGCCGGGTCCCATGCCATCCATCATCAGCCGCAATCCCTGCTTTTCAAACATCCAGGAATCAGTGAACTGTGATTTGACGATCGCTCCGGTCTCGGGATTGCGGTAGGTGATGATGCCCGTAGCGAAATCCTCCGCCGGCGTCTTTCCGTAGTCGATGCCGCGCTCCTTAAGGAGTTGCTCGCGCCACGGCGACTCGCCCCACTTGAGGAGGCTCGTGTCGCAGGAGACGGCCACCGGCTCGAGAAAGCTCAGCGGTTTGCCCGGCGGCGTGAGCAGATGCTGTCCCACAGCGATACTGTGGCATCCCATGTCCATCAGTACACCACCACCCAACTGCACTGGATCCCAGAACCAGTTCGCGTGAGGGCCTCCGTGCTCCTCCGCGCTGCGAACAAGGCTTGGGGGTCCCATGGCGTCGATGGACGGCTTCAGCTGATCCCGCTGCGCGGCGATGGCCTTCATGAAGATCTGGTTTTCGAAGTAGGCCGTCTTCAGGTTCGCCCGCTTCGCCAGATCAACCAGGGTTCGTGCCTCTTTCATCGTGCGCCCCAACGGTTTCTCGATCACTACACCCGTGATGGTGGCGCCCGCCTCAACTGCGGCCACGATCTCTTTCATCGTTTCAATTCGCGAGAAGTTGGGGTTGTAAATCGCTACCACGTCGCAGTTTCGGACCACTTCGGCGATGGAATCGTACTCCCGCGGAGTCCCAACACCCACCGACGAACAGTGTTCTACGAACTGCGGCGACCGCGACCGTCGCAGAACGGCAGTAACTTCCACGTTGCGAACCATCGTCAGTGCGGTGGCGTGAAACGTGGAAATAAACCCCGCTCCGATAAACCCTAATCGCATGCAAGACCTCCTCGTACTGAGGAGTGATTGTACAACGGGTTCATCCGGGGCGCAAACTTTTTCGTTCGATTATCGAACGTTTTTCGCAAAAAAACGCACGCGCATACCGGTCAGCCGTCGAACTCGCGTACCATGGCAGTGACAGCCCGGGTGGAGAAGACCTCGTCCACCACCATCAACGCAGCACCCACCATGCCGCTCTGTTCACCAAATGCCGACCGTCGGATCACCAGGTCTACCGTAGCAAGCTGCGTGGAACGGCGAATCACCATTTCCCGAATCGCCGCCACAAAGGCGTCTCCGATGTTCACCGTGCCACCGCCGAGGATCACCATCTGTGGGTTGAAGAAGTTCACCAGCTTCGCGAGTACCGATCCCACGTGGCGGCCGCTCTCGATGACCAGCTCCAGAGCCGCCGTGTCACCCTGACTCGCGGCGAGTCCCACCTCCACCGCGGAAATCTCCCGGGGTGGGCTCTCGTCGGCGAGGCGGGCGGCGGCCTCGGCAAGCATGGGGCTGGCACCGCTGTCCGCCAGCTCCCTGCCCCTCCGCGCGATGCCGGCGCCGCCGGCCACGACTTCCAGGCAACCCCGGTTACCGCAGGAGCAGAGCGTTCGCTCACCGTCGATACCGATGTGTCCAATGTCGCCGGCGCTACCCTTGAAGCCACGGTACAGCTCACCGTCTATGACCAGGCCCGCACCGATCCCGGTACCGATTTTCACGAAGAGAGAGCTCTCCGAGTCGCGAGCACTGCCGGCACGCGCCTCCCCCAGGGCCATGACGTTCACATCGTTGTCCACGAAGCAGGGTACATCGAAGTGAGTCGCCACCTCGTCGCGGACCGGATAGCGGTCCCAACCCGGCATAATCGGGGGGCTCACAACACACCCGAGCGTTCGGTTCACCGGTCCGGGAAGTCCGATGCCGATGCCCGCCAGCGTGGGCATCGGCCGGTCGGCATCCGGATCGTGGCCCACATCTGTCAGCAGCTGCTCAATGATTTCATAAGCACGAGTGAGCACCGGAACGGGCCCCTGGGCGATATCCAGCGTCTCCGAGTACGAGGCGAGCACGGAAGCCTCGAGGTCACACACCGCGACGTCGATACTGGTAACCCCCAGTTCGATACCGACTACAATGCCGCGGTCTGTGGCGAAACGCAGCAGACTCCGCCGGCCCGGCCCGGAGTCGGTCTGTCGGGCCTCTTCCTTGATGACGCCCACCTTCAGAAGCCGATCCACGTGGAGCGAGATCGTACTCTTGGACAGGGCCGTAGTGCGCCCCAGTTGCGCCCTGGAAATCGGCCCCTCCCGGCGGACGATATCGAAGATCGCACCGCCCGCAGCCGCACCAAAGAACCCGAAACGATTACGTTTCATATTCGAAAAGTATACGCCAAAGTTCGAGAACCGAACATCAGATATGGCCCTTGCGCGCAATGTTCACGTATCAGACCGGCAAGAGCAAGGGTTTCAGGGCGCGGGGGAGCGACGTATCCCATCAGGGTGGTCCACAGGAGAGAGCTCCAGTAGTCGCCGCCGTACAGGGCGTGCCGTCTCACACCTGGTGCCCGCCGGGGAGCCCCGTCAAGGCGGCGTGGGCCACGAGGTGAAGACCTACGTCGACGGGGGAGCAACTGGTCGATGATGTCCACCGTTCGTTCGAGATCGGGGCAGCGTGTGGGGCGACCGCGTAATGGACGGGTTCGTCTGCCTACCGGCCTATCTGCTCCGCCGCGGTCCTGCGTGGCTGGAGCTTCTCCTCCCTCGGCAACTCGGCAATAGTCAGATCGTCGAGCTGCATTCGTGAGTTGTGAGCAAGCGGAAAAAGCGCGCGTCCATCGGCATCGGGCACCAGCTCATCGCGTACCAACTGGCCGTGAAATACCCCGTCGGGCCCCATCCCGTAGACCAGCTTCGTCTGTTCCTCCGGTGACCACAGAACGCTGATGTGCGCCGCAAATCCCCACCTGGCACCTTCGGCCGAAACTGAGTAACGGAGTCCTGGCCGTAAGGGATGGAGAAGTGGCATCCGGGATTGTCCTCGATGAAAGGCGACCATGTCGTCTCTGGCGTCGAAGGAAGACTCGTAAATGATCTCTCCTTCCACCGGCGAGTTCAGGGCGGCCGGCGAGAAGTGGCCGCGCGGCGCGAGATCCGCATGGATCGGTGCTCCAATCACTTATCTGGCGCGTATTCTGCCGGCGGAATAGAGGTTCTTCCCGGGGCGGTATAGAATCCCCTTTCCAACAATGTCAATCAATCGGTCGCTCAAATGCTCGAAGTACGGTCGGAAACGAAGGCCTCGTTGTCGCTCGTGCTCACGCTTAATCCGCGAACTCGGCAGAATTACAGAGAGATGACCTTTGTTCCGATTCTTCCGAAGTTCGTGCGGAGACCTGACAGTTTTCTCATCGAGTAGGCTCAGAGCATCGAAAAGGTCTACTGACTGGACGAGATACTATCGTTGCAGATACTGCTTGGCGATAGCTCTGACGTCCTCGTGTGGAACTTTCCCGTCACGAGGCAAGTGAGCCCGAATGTATCGTCTCTGACTTCGTGTACGCTACAGGTACGTGTTCCTACCGTTCAGAGATTCCAGTCAACCAGTCAACTGTATCCCGGACGGTGTCCTCAAACTCAATCGGCGACCAATCAAATTCTGTCTTCGTGGGTGTCGCATCCACAAACTGGTATCGTCCCGCATAGTCGTCTATGAGTGCCCGGGTGAGGACCGGCGGCTTGCCGGTGAAGCGAGCGCCCAATTCCATTATCCCTGCCACCATTTTGCCGATCGCAGGACTCGCACCGAAGTGCTTGACTTCCTTGCCGGTATACTTTGAGACGGCTGCGCCGAGCTGCTTCAAAGTGACATTCTTGCCGACAATCGCGTACCGTTTTCCGGTTTCCCCTCGATCAACCGCTTGAGCATGGATTTTCGCAACATCTCGAACGTCTACAGCGGCAAGACCGGAGTCAAATGATTGCCCAGTGCCATCAGCCATTCCCAGGATAAGCGCCGTTGAAGGAGTTATCTTGTAGTCAAGCGGGCCAAATACTGTGCCGGGACACAGGACAATCATAGGAATATCGTATGCTTTGGCCATCTTCCAGGCTTCTCGTTCGCTATGCGTCTTTGCCTTGGCATATTGGGTGTGGGCATTGTCATTCCAGTGGTCTACGGTCAACACCGTCTCCGGGTCTGTTGTTGTGCCGATGGCCACGACAGAGCTCGTGTATACGACGCGCTGTGTACGTACGTGTTTGGCCGCTTCGAGCACATTCTTCGCACCCTCCACTGCAGTGACCGCGATGGATTCCATATCTTTCGTCCACCACTGATAGACAGCAGCAGTGTGTACAATGGCGTCACAGCCTTCTGCAGCCGATTTCACGGATTCGCCGTTGGTTACATCTCCGTACGCATAGTCGACGTCGAGCCCATCGAGTCCGCGTAAGTCGGAGGTCGGCCTGACGAATGCGACAACTTCATGCCCACGGGTGAGCAATTCCCGTGCAGTGTTCGCCCCAACATGACCGTTGGCCCCTGTCAGCAAAACCCGCATACCCAACTCCCTTATTCCTGTCTGCGGCGTTCAGATGAAGGTGATCATCGAGAACACCGAGAGAATCAAGTGTAGTCTCCGACACCTGGCGAAGATCAGCAGCCCGCCGCCGGGCTTCGACCCCAATCGCCACAACTGATCGTTTCCTCCGTCACACGCGTGGGACACGTGTAGCCGTTTCCCAGCGCGTACCCATTGCACCGCGAACTGTCCGCTGGCCGTGCGAGCCGCTACGAGGAGCCGTCAGGGGATCTAACATAGGCTCAAGACGCTCGCCCGTCCTCGCGTCTAACAGAATAGCCCCACCCGTGCAGTTTGTGAAGCGGCATGACGACCGGCACGAGCTGCGTGGCGCATGATTCCCTTTGTCAGAACGAGTAACGGATTCCGGTAAGCTGTTCTGACTCATCCCAGAGTCGCCGGAGTGTCCCGGGGTCGTCGAGCACTTCGTTGCAGTGCTGTTCCGCCGGATAGCCGCGAAGACGACGCTTTCGGGGGCCGTAGAATACACCGCCTCGGGCGTCAGGCGACACCGATGCGTAGAGCTGCGGAAGCACGCCCATCTCGATCTCCTGGGCCAGCAGGGGACCGAGGATGCCGTAGAGCACACGCTCGAGAAGTGGGCTCCCCGACTCCTTGAGGCTGTTGGCCTGGAGGTTGGTCCGTACAAGGCCGGGATGGGAGGAATTGGCGATCGTAGATCGCCCGGCGGCCTTCAGTCGACGGTCGAGCTCGGTGGCAAAGGCGGCGTTGGCGAGCTTGCTTTGCCCGTACGCTTCCCAGCGGCTGTAGCGATCTTCCCCCATGAGGTCGTCGAAGTTGAATGAGGCTCTGAAGGCGGCTCCGCTTGAGGTGGCATGCACACGCGACCCCTCCGTACGCGTGAGAACATCCAGCAGCAGTCCGGTGAGCGCGAAGTGCGCGAGGTGGTTCACGCCGAATTGCATCTCGAACCCGTCCTCGGTGAGCCTTCGTGGTACTGCCATTACGCCCGCATTGTTGAGAAGCAGATCCAGGCGATCGTAACGCGCCCGGAATGCCTCCGCGAAGCTGCGAACCGACTCGAGGCGTGCGTTGTCGAGTTGCATTACGGTGATCGTCGCAGCGGGCACCTCTGCCACCACTTCGGCACGCGCCGCTTCCGCCCGCTCGACGCTGCGGCACGCCATAATGACCTCGGCACCGTGCGCAGCAAGCGCCCGCGTCGATGCGAGCCCCAACCCGCTGTTGGCGCCTGTAATAACCACGACCTTTCCGCTGAGGTCCGGGATATCGCTCTGTGTCCATTCTTCGCTCATCCGGTCTCCTCCAGTCACTTTGTTTCGTTACAACATGTTTCCGACGATCAGTCCAATCCCACCGAGCAAGCACAGTACGCCCGTAACGGCGAGAGCCCGGCGTGCACGGGCACGACGCCCGGAACCGGTGAACACAGGAGCGGCGAGGACGAGAGCCAACCCGAGGTAAACATCCCAGGCGAGGAGCTCCACTGCGTAGAGGGTGGATGGCCATTCCAACGTGGTGAAGTCCATTACGGCCAGAGTGGGGTCAATGATCGGTTCGTTGAGCCCGGCTTGCACAATCCCGAACCCCACCACGACAGCGTAGGTCGCTCCAACGAGTACAAGCCCTACGGAAGACAGAAAGCCCAAACGGTGTGTATTATCCATTCTAAGGTTCCCTCATGCGGGGTATCGTACTGGCCGCTCGACCTGCGTGGCGTAACCACGTCTGCTCGAAGCCGATGATATGCTGTGATTCCCGTCCGAAAACTACCCTACCTGGGATCTTGCCGAGTTGTAGATTACCGGCATTCTACCCTTCCATTCGGTCCACGTATCACTGTCCATAATCAGGTCAGCCATGAAGTGGGCGACGTTGATTCGACTCGTCTTCCCGGCGTTGAATACAGGGTCTCTAATTGGCGACGGGTACTGCTGGTGTTCGGTGACTTCTTCTTCGTCGACAAGGGTATCCGGCCGCACCACGACCCAGTCGATGTCCTCATGGTTTTGTCCTATCTCGACTCGAAGGTAGTCTGCAGCCTGTTCGTTGTCGGACTGCGGCGGCAGTAGGTGACGAAGAAGCCGGATGACCAACCGGTTAGGGATTGACGCACGATCGTCGCTATCCGGATTGCGGATTGCGGTCGTATTCATTAACACGAATTTCGTCTTGTGCCCCGGATTAACTGCTCCAACTGCGTCACATAGCCTGGCGACAACGTCGTGGACCAGCCTACGCGGGGGACCGAAGATGCCTCGCAGGCTCAGGTTGTGCCCCAGACAAGACGCGATCGCGGTGCACCCTTTTACGTGC
>JAAAOH010000116.1 GCA_009908925.1 Spirochaetota bacterium
GCGCAGCGGTAGAGGGCGAGCGAGGCGCGCGGTGAGCCGCCGAGGCGAACGGCGCGGTTGGTGCGCACCGCCTCGATGATGTCGAGCATGTAGCCGGTGACCTTCTCCTCCACGTGGATCTCGGTGACCCGCTCCTGCATCTCGCGCACGCGATCCACGGTCACGATGGGCTCGAGGTCGTCGAGCGGATTGGACAGCCGCCTGCGGCTTTGGAGGATCTCTTTCTCGACGTCGCGGCCCGGGTAGCCGATGCGGAGCGAGAGCAGAAACCGGTCCTTCTGAGCTTCCGGAAGCGGAAAGGTGCCGTCGAACTCCACGGGGTTTTCGGTGGCGATGAGGAAGAAGGGGTCGGGAAGTGGCAGGGACTGCCCCTCGACGGTCACCTGGCCCTCGGCCATGGCCTCGAGGAGGGCGGACTGGGTGCGAGGCGTCGCCCGGTTTATCTCGTCGACGAGGACGATGTTCGCGAGGATGGGCCCGTTTCGAAAGTGAAACTCGTTGTCCTTCGGACTGTACACCGACACGCCGGTGATGTCCGCGGGAAGCAGGTCGGGGGTGCACTGGATGCGGCTGAAGCGTGCATCGATGCTTGCGGCGAGGGCGCGGGCGAGAACCGTCTTCCCGACCCCGGGCACGTCCTCGAGAATGACGTGCCCGCGCGCAAGCAGGGCGATGAGGAGCTTCTCGACGGCCTCCCGCTTTCCGAAGAACACCTGCTCGACAGCGGCGGTGATTCCATCGGCCCAATCCTTGATGCTCTCCACACCCTCAGTATACACTCGCATACTTATTCAACCCAAGGGAGCGGTATGCAATTCCTCAAGCGAAACTGGTTTCCGATGACCCTCGTGCTGTCCTTCATTGCGGGCTACGTGTTCCGCGATATCGGTGTCGCCCTGAACCCCGAATCGTTCGGGACCTACACGGTGGTCATCGTCATCTTTCTCATCACCGGTTATACGATGCCCACCGAGGCGCTCGTGCGCGGGGTCACCGACCTGAAGCTCCACCTCTACATGGAGATCTTCATCTTCGTGGTCTTCCCCCTCTACGTGCTTGCCTCCACGCTGCTTCTCGGAGACCTCTTCCGCCCGGAGGTCGTTGCCGGGCTCTTCGCGCTTGCGGTGCTCCCCACCACCATCACCAGTTGCACGGTGTTCACGCAGGCAACGAACGGAAACGTCGCCGGGACGATGTTCAACGCCGCCTTCTCGAATCTGGTGGGTGTGTTTCTCTCGCCGCTGCTGCTCTCGCTGATGCTTCAGAGCACCGGGCGGGCGCTCCCGATGGATCAACTCACCGGTATTTTCATCCGCCTCGGCATTCTCATGATTATTCCGATCGCGATCGGCCAGATCATGCGCCGGGTCTACCCCGCATTCTCCGAGAAGCACGGGCCGGTGCTTCGAAAGTCCACGAGCATCGCAATTCTCCTCGTGGTCTTTTTTAACGTGGCCGCGGCGGCGGTGGACGAGGCCTTCATGGCCAACCTCGGCACGATGGGCGGTCCCACCGTGTATCTCATCATCAGTCATCTCGTGCTCCTCGCGCTTGCCTGGGGCGGGGCAAAGCTCTTCCGGCTCGGACGGGCGAACGAGATGTCGGTCATCTTCACTGCGCCGCATAAGACGCTGGCGCTCGGCGCGCCGCTTGTGGCTATCTACTTCGCCGATCGACCGGAGGTGATCGGCATCGCGCTGCTTCCGGTCATCCTCTACCACCTCGTGGAGCTTCTCGTGGCCGGGGTGCTTCGCTCGCGACTCGTCGCCGATTAGCCCCGCCGGCGGCGCCGGCGGCCGGAGGACGGTCGCCGACCGCCGGGTGCGGGGTACTTTGAATTCCCGCGGTTGCTTCTTATACTGAATTCCTAAGGAGCAACGCGCATGGAATTCGGCGACCTGAAACGCTACTACACGGGCGTCCTCGTGCCCGTGGGAAGTCTGCGCAGCGCGAGGAGCTCGGGTGTGGGCGAGTTCGCCGATCTACCCCTCCTTGCCGACTGGTGCCTCGAGGCCGGCCTCGACGTCATCCAGATACTGCCGGTAAACGACACCGGCGGTGACACCAGCCCCTACAGCGCAACGAGCGCGTTCGCCCTGCATCCCCTCTACCTTCGCCTCGAGGATGTGCCCGAGGTCGCGGCAGTGCGCGCCGAGGACGCCGAGCTCGACGCGACGCTCGGCGCCATGCGAAGCGAGCTCGATGGCCGCGCACGCATCAGCTTTGCCGAGGTGCTCGAGCGCAAGTACGACGTGCTTCGCCGCGTCTACGAGGTGCGCCGCGAGGAGATAGCGGCAGACACAGGACTCTCCCGCTGGATCGAGAACAACCCCTGGGTGCGAGAGTTCTCCGTCTACCGCTGCCTCAAGGAGCGGCAGGGCAAGCGCTCCTGGGTGGAATGGAACGACCTTCAGGATCCCGGCCTCGCGGAGATCGACGCCATGTGGCACGAGCCTTCCATGGAGGATGATCTCACCTTCTACTGCTGGATCCAGTACAACGCGGAGGGCCAGCTACGGGCCGCCGCGCAGGCGGTATCCGAACGTGGTGTCTACCTCAAGGGCGACCTTCCCATTCTCATGGCCGAGGACAGCGCCGACGTGTGGGCGCACCGGGACATCTTCAAGCCGGAGTTTCGCGCGGGGGCGCCCCCCGACATGTTCAGCCATCTCGGTCAGAACTGGGGTCTTCCGGTCTACGACTGGGACGTACTTGCCTCCAACGACTACGACTGGTGGCGCCGCCGCCTCGACCAGGCAGACGGCTTCTACCACGCGTTCCGCATCGACCATGTCCTGGGATTCTTTCGAATCTGGGCAGTACCTGCCGAGGACTCGGCCGGGACGATGGGGTTCTTTCACCCCTCCTACATGCTTACGGCCCAGGAGCTCGAGGAGTCCGGCTTCGACGAGGCGCGGGTGCGCTGGCTCGCCGAGCCCCACATTCCCGGTGAGCGCCTGCGCGAGACCCTGGGCGATCACGTAACCGAGCTCATCGATTGCTGTCTCGAACCGGTCGGTGAGGATGAGGACCTCTACGTCTTCGCCGAGGGCTTTCGCGAGCAGAACCTTCTGGGACTCGACCTACCGGGCGAGGCGAAGGAGTCGCTGCGCGGATGGTACCACGATCGTGCACTGATTCGCGTGTCCTCCGATCGCTATGCCCCTGCATGGAAGATGCGGGACTCGAGCGCCTATCGCTCCCTCAGCGAGGAAGAGCGGCAGCGCTTCGATGAGCTCGTTGCCCACGCGCGGCGCATCTCCGAGGAGATGTGGGAGGAGCAGGGCCGGCGCATTCTCTCGCTGGTAAACGGATCCGCGGCAATGCTCCCCTGTGCGGAGGACCTCGGTGTGGTTCCGGAGAGCGTGCCCCGGGTTCTCTCCGAGCTCGGCATCCTTGGTCTGCGGATTCCCCGCTGGACCCGCCGCTGGGACGAGCCGGGCGAGCCCTACATACCCCTGGAGAAATATCCCTACCTCACCGTGTGCGCACCCTCGGTGCACGACACCTCGACACTTCGCGAGTGGTGGGAGCAGGAGGATGGAGTGGATGAGTTCTGGACGGCGCTCGGCTTCAAAGGCGAGCGTCCGACCGAGCTGACCCCGGAGCTCGCGCAGAAGGTGATCTCGCGGATTCTCGATACCAACTCGGCGATCTGTATGTTTCAGATTCAGGACTTCTTCGCCCTCTCCGAAAACCTGCGGTCGGCGGATCCCGCCGAGGAGCGGGTGAACATTCCCGGCACCACCACGGAGTTCAACTGGAGCTACCGGCTTCCCCGGAACATCGAGTCTCTCATGGAAGAGACCGAGCTCAACACCAGGATCCGGGAGCTGGTAGAGGCACGCCGCAGTGCCGTCCCCAATACCGATATCGCCGAAACCTAAGGAGCCGTTCATGAGCATTCGCCGAAACAAACCCCTCGATATCGTCGACGTGCGCGAGACCGGCGCGTGGGGCCGTGGCACGCGGCCCGCAGCCAGCGGGCGTGTCGCCGACGGGCGTGTAACCGGCGGGGCCGAGACGAGAGAGTTCCACGTCTCGGCGCAGGCGCGCGATCAGTACGGCTTCGACGAAACGCTCTTCGCAATCACCGGCAACGTCATCTTCGCCGACTTCCAGGCCGCCCGCGATTTTGCCCAGGCCATGAACCGCAAACGCGACCTCGTGCGTCATCCCGAGCGGGCGGTGCGCGCCGGTGATGTGAACGCCATGGGGCTGATCGACGAGATCATGCATCACCTCGTCTCGGTATACCTCGAGCAGACCGGCCCGAACCTCTTCGAGGAGGCTTTGAGCCACCTCAAGGAACGGCACGGAGACGCGGCGGTCGAGGAGCTTCTCGAACGCTTCGTCACCGAGTTCCCGCCGCGAAGTGTCCGCGCCGGAGAGAAGACCCCGCGGCAGCATCTCGACGGCGAGGTAGACGGGCAGAGCGGATGGGAGGTGGCAGCCGAGGAGCTTCTCCTCCTCTATCTCGAGAACGAGAATCCGGCCTTCGACCCCTTCGATGAGCTCTTCGACGACTCCGATCTCGAGGAGGAAACTCACTACGAGGATTTTATAGACGGGCTTCAGAGCTTCTTCTCCTCCCAGCCCGCCTTCGGGCCCGAAGGACTGTCGCTCTTCGAGCTGCTGCGTGCACCGATGAAGGCGCATCCCGACTCTCTCGAGGCACAGCTTACCTACATGCGAGAACGCTGGGGCGGATTCATCGGGACCTACCTCATGCGTCTCCTGCGCGGCATGGATCTCATCCGCGAGGAGCAGAAGGCGGCCTTTGCGGGCCCCGGCCCGCAGCGGCCCTACGAGTTCGGCACGGGAGCCGAGGAGGAAGCTGAGCGTTTCAGCCCGGATCAGGACTGGATGCCGAACGTTGTGCTGCTGGCAAAGAGCACCCTCGTGTGGCTCGATCAGCTGTCGAGGTACTACGGCATGGAGATCCGTCGCCTCGACCAGGTGCCCGACGAGGAGCTCGACCGCATTGCCGCGCGCGGGTTCAACAGCCTCTGGCTCATCGGCATCTGGCGACGCAGCCTGGCCTCGAAACAGATAAAGCGCATGTGCGGCAACCCCGAGGCTGAGGCATCCGCGTACTCGCTCCTGGAGTACGAGATGTCGGAGGACCTGGGTGGATGGCCGGCGCTCGAGAACCTGCGTCAGCGCTGTCTGCAGCGCGGCGTCCTCCTCGCAAGCGACATGGTTCCGAACCATACCGCCATCGATTCGACGTGGGTCTATGACAATCCCGACCGCTTCGTGCAGCTCGATCACTCCCCCTTTCCCGGCTACACCTTCAACGGCGTGAACCTCTCCCAGCGTCCCGGCATCGGCATCTACCTCGAGGACCACTACTATGACAGAAGTGATGCGGCGGTGGTCTTCAAACGGGTGGACTTCGAGAACGGAGACGTGCGCTACATCTACCACGGCAACGACGGCACGAGCATGCCGTGGAACGACACGGGCCAGCTCGACTTCCTCAATCCCGACGCACGGGAGGCGGTCATCCAGGCCATCCTCCACGTGGCGCGCAACTTCCGCGTCATTCGCTTCGATGCGGCGATGATCCTCGCCAAGCGCCACTACCAGCGCCTGTGGTACCCCGAGCCCGGCTCAGGCGGCGATATCGCCTCGCGGGCGGAGCACGGACTTACCGCGGAGGACTTCAACAAGGCGATGCCGGTGGAGTTCTGGCGGGAGGTGGTCGACCGCTGTGCCGAGGAAGCGCCGAACACGCTGCTCCTCGCCGAGGCGTTCTGGATGATGGAGGGCTACTTCGTGCGCACCCTCGGCATGCACCGCGTCTACAACAGCGCCTTCATGAACATGCTCAAAGAAGAGGAGAACGCGAAGTACCGACAGACCATCAAGAACACCATCGAGTTCGACAAGGAGATCCTCAAGCGTTTTGTCAACTTCATGAACAACCCCGACGAGGATACCGCGGTCGAGCAGTTCGGGAAGGGTGACAAGTATTTCGGTATCGCGACGCTCATGGTGACGATGCCGGGCCTGCCGATGTTCGGTCACGGACAGGTCGAGGGCTACGCGGAGAAGTACGGGATGGAATACAGTCGTGCGTACTGGGAGGAGAGCCCCGACGAAGAGCTCGTCCGCCGCCACGAGCAAGAGATCTTCCCCCTCATGCGCCGACGCTGGGCATTCTCAGGCGTCGAGAATTTCCTCCTCTTCGATCTCTACGCAGATGACGGTCGCGTCAACGAGGACGTTTACGTCTACACCAACCGGGTGGGCGATGAGCGAACCCTCGTCATCTTCAACAACGCCTACGAGCGGGCCTGGGGATGGATAAAGGAATCGGCGGGCTACGTGGAGAAGATGCCCGACGGATCGAAGGATTTTCGCCGCGGCAGCCTGGCCGGGGCCCTGGGCCTTACAGACGATCACCGTCACTTCTGCCTCCTCTACGAACAGCGAAGCGGGCTGTGGTACATCAGAAACAGCCACGACCTCCACCGGCAGGGGATGTACGTGGCGATTGACGGCTTTCAGAACCAGGTCTTCCTCGACATCCACGAGGTTGTCGACAACGAAGCCGGACATTACGCCCGGCTTGCCGATGCGCTTCGAGGCGCGGGCGTGCCGGACATCGGTCGAGCCCTCAAGGAAACCGCCCTCGCGCCGCTTCATCAGGCCTTCTCCGAGGTCGGTAACTCCCGCGTCCTCGGTGACCTTGCCGTAGAGCTTGCCGGGAAGACGCCGGCTGAGCCTCTCGACACGGCAACGCTCGCCGAGCGTTACAGGGCCTTCGCGGTGGTTGCCGCGGAGTACGCGGGGACCGCGGAGCAGCCCCCGGGCGCCGGCGCCGCAGAACCCGGGGCCGCGGAACCCGCGGCGCCCCGGGCCGCCGGCGCGGAGACGAGCGGCCCCGAGGCGGCCGCAGCCGAGTTCCTGCGCGCGATGTCCGGGCTGCGATCCGCCCCGGGGTTGCGCGGCCTCTCGCCGGCAAAGCAGAAGAAACGCTACACCACCGCGGCGAGCTTTCTGCTCGAGGGCCTCACGAGGAGCCAGACGGGTCTCGGGACGGCGTTTGCACTTGCCCTCTGCGGTCCGCTGAGCCGTGTCCTACCGGAGGCCCGCCGTGCAACCGGTGCCGCCGACACGGCGGCCGGCGCGACGACGCGGGGCGAGACCGGCGCGGCGGCGCAGGCGCCGACATCACCGGCGCAGTCGGCGCGTGAGCGCCTCGCGGCAACCGTGGACGAGTGGATGCTGCTCGACCGGCTCGAGCCGGTGCTGCCGTTCGGCGGGGCGGAGACCGAATACCGCGACGAATGGAAACGACGCACGCGCCTTCTTATCGCCCACGGCGACTGGTACAAACGCAAGGGCTCGCCGGGCATGGCCCCGGCGGGCTCGGCGTCCGCCGGAGGCGGACGGGCCGACCAGGCGGCCGCGGGAACCGGAAAGGGTGGCGCCGTGTCTGAGAAGGCGGCCCTGCCGACGCCCCGGAGCGTGATGGAGACCATCATGTCGGACGTGGACGCCGCGTCTTACCTCGGGGTGAACCGCCACCAGGGTGTGGTGTGGTTCAACAAGGAGCGCTTCGACATCCTCACGTTCTGGCTCTTTGCCCAGGCGGTGCTCGAGGTTCTCGAAGAGTCCGCTACGGCGGACGCAAAGGTCGCCCTGCGGGTGCTCGAGCTCTACGAGTATTACGACGCCTGGAGTCGGGCGGCGGCTGCGTCGGGCTACAAGGTCGAGGCGCTTCTCGAGGGGCTCGGCGCCGAGTAGTGCCGCCGCCGCCCCACTGAGTGCGTGGCCCGCGTCGTACGGCGCGGCCGCGCCGACGCGCACGTTTGCGACGGGCGCTTCCTTCCTTGCCCCGGCAACATTATCCGGAACGAATTCGGCAGCAGGTGTTGCGGCTTGATCCTCCTTATAGTATACTTTCTTATAGATATTTTTATATCGAATATTCCGCCAAGGAGGATCCTATGGATCTCAAATGGTTTCGTGTCCCGCGGGACGTCGTATTCGGCCAGGGAACGCTGGAGTATCTCTCGAAGCTTCAGGGAACACGCGCGATGCTTGTGACAGGCGGGCGCTCCATGCGCCGCCTCGGGTTTCTCGATCGCGCAAGCGGGTATCTCCAGGCTGCAGGCATGACAGTGGAGATCGTCGACGGCGTTGAGCCGAACCCGTCGGTGCAGACCGTCGAACGAGGCGCGCAGGCAATGCGTGATTTCAAGCCGGATCTGATCATCGCTATCGGCGGCGGGTCGGCACTTGATGCGGCAAAGATCATGTGGGCCTTCTACGAGTACCCCGATCTCACCTTCGAGCAGATCATCCCGATCGACAGCATCCCGACGCTGCGGAAAAAGGCTCGGTTCGTCGCCATCCCCTCGACGAGTGGAACTGCGAGCGAGATAACTGCTTTCTCGGTCATCACCGATACCGAGAAGCACATCAAGTACCCCATCGTGAGCTACGAGATCACTCCCGACGTGGCCATCCTCGATCCGGAGGTTGCCGCTGCCATGCCGCCGGTTGTGACGGCGAACACCGGTATGGACGTGCTCACCCACGCCATCGAGGCCTTCGTTTCGAAGAACGCAAGCTCCTACACCGATCCCCTCGCTATGGAGGCGATCAAACTCGTATTCGAGAATATCCCCACGGCCTACGACCGCGGCACCGACATGAGCGCCCGCGAGAACATGCACAACGCTTCGACCCTCGCCGGCATGGCGTTCACCAACTCCAGCCTCGGTTGCGTGCACTCCATGGCGCATAAGATCGGAGGGCGGTTCAACATCACCCACGGTCTCGCCAACGCGATCCTGCTTCCCTACGTGATCGAGTACAACCGCGAGGCAACGCCCAAGTACGGGGAGATCGAGGCCGCCCTCGGGGTCGAGAGTCTCGCCCGCGCGGTGCAGGAGCTCAACGCCCGCGTCGGCATCGCGACAACCCTTGCCGACAACGGAGAGGTCGAGATCACCGAGGCCGCGTTCCGCGACGCGCTGCAGGAGATGTCCGAAAACGCCTGCGAGGACCCCTGCACGTTCACCAACCCGCGTGACACCGGATGCCTCGACCTCGCCGAGATCTACGAGGCAGCGTACTTCGGGTCTCTCCAGGAGAACTGAGCGACGGTCGGTTCGAGCCCGCGCCGGGGCTCCGCAGGGATGTCCTGCGCGCGGGCTTCTGTCCGGTGGCGCCGCGTTGACCAGCACCACCGGCGGTGCTACTATGGCGGCCCATGGGCAAAAGGCTCCTTATCGCCGGCAGGAATTCGAAGCTCATCGACGAGCTCGTGCGCGAAGCACGTGCGGCCGGATATGAAGTAATAGCGACTCTCGACGACCAGGCCGAAGACCGCACCGACTACGAGGGGCAGTTGCGATGGGTGCGCTGGCGTCGCCGATCGCCCCTGTCTGCACGGACGGTCGTGCTTCAGGCGGCCGGCGTGGGAGCGGGCTTCGATGAGGCGCTGGTCGTCCACAGCCCGGACGCCGCGCGCGAGCCGCTCCACGACCTTCAGTCCGCGGTGCTCGAGCAGGCGGTCGACGGTTCGGTGAAAGGGCCGCTTTTCATGCTGCGAGAGCTCATCACCCACTTCCAGAAGCGCGGCGGCGGTTCGATCGGCCTCGTGCTCTACCAGCCCGACGGCGAAGTGACTTCGCCCCTCGATGCCTGTACCGCGGGTGGTTTCCAGGGTGTCGCCGGAGGGCTGTTCACCTACTACCGAAACGAGCCGGTCACCCTGCGCGGGTTCTCGGCGACCGAGGCTCAACCTGCGGAGTTTGCTGCATACATCATGGGTATCCTCGGCGAGGGCAAGGGTGAGGGGAAGTGGAATCGGTTCTCCGCTCGAGGCGGCATCTTCTCCCGGTCGCGCTCTCGTTGACCACGCGCGAATAGATCGGCTATTGTCGAGCCCATGAAAATATGGATGCGGCTTCTTGCCGGGAGCATCATCGGCGTGCTGCTCGGAAGCTATCTTCCCGAGAGCGGTGGCGATACCGCCCGCCTCTTTGCAGGCATCGCCGAATACGTCGTAAGCATCGCCCGCTATTTCCTGTTCCCGCTGGTTTTCTTCGGCGTGATAATCGGCACCTCAGAGCTCATGGCCGAGCGCCGCGTGCTTCGCCTTTACGGCAAAACCATCGGTTTGCTTCTCGCCGCCACCGCGGTGAGCATTCTCATCGGGACCGGCGCCGTTCTCGCGGTCTCGCCGGGCCGCATCCCTCCCATCTTCCAGGAAGCGCCGGTCACCGGCATCCCCGCGGTCGGCACGCTGCTCGAGCGCATCTTCCCTCGGAATCTCTTCGCCGCCTTCAGCCAGAGCGGGGACTTCCTGCTTCCACTCCTCGCACTCGGTCTCTTCATCGGCCTCGCGCTGCACTATGACCAGTCGGCTGGACAGGGCGTAAGCCAGTTTGCCGACTCCGCCTCCCGTGTCTTCTATCGCCTCAGCGCGTTCGTGGTCGAGATCCTCGGCATCGGCATGATCGCCGTGGCGGCAGCGATGATCTTCGACATCCGGGCGATAAACGATTTTCAGATATTCGGTTCGCTCGTGCTCACCGTCTCGGTGAGTGTCGGATTCATCGTCCTCGTGGTGTATCCGGTCATCATCTACTTCCTGATCGACCGTGACAGCGCGCTGCCCTGGCTCTACGCCATGATCGCGCCCATTCTCACGGGCCTGTTCTCCGGGGACATGTACTTCAGCCTGCCCACGCTCGAGCGCGTCGGCAAGGAGAGCCTCGGTGTGCCACGGCGCGCCGGAAGCGCCATCTTCTCCGTCGCGGCGGTCTTTGGAAAGGCCGGCAGTGCCCTCGTGGCGGCGGCGAGCTTCATCGTGATACTGCGCTCCTACACCGCTCTGGAGATCACCTTCGCGCAGGTGCTGTGGGTGATGACGAGCACCTTCGGCGTCTCCTTTCTCCTCGGCGCGGTGCCGGGCTCCGCGGCGATCGTTGCGCTGGCCATGCTATCCAATCTCTACGGCCGGGGGATGGAGGAGGTGTTTCTCATCCTCTGGCCCGCCGGTCCGATACTGGTGAGCCTCGGGGTTGTCCTCGATGTCGCGACCGCGGGCTTCGTGGCGCAGGTGGTCGCCTCCACGGAGAAAATGCGGCGCCGGGTGGATCAATACGACTTTGTGTGAGTCGGGGATGCGCCGGCGCGCGGGATGCGGGCTGCGTGGCGCGCCGGGCGTGCGGCGCCGCGCGCGGTGGGCCGCGTTACGGCGAGAGGCGAAGCTCGAGATTCGGGAGGATCATCGCCTCGTCGAAGAACTCGACCTCGTACTGGGTCCACAGGTTGTGGACGGGGAAGAATACCCTGAGATTCAGGCCGAAACGTACGGTCTCGTTCAGGCGATATAGAAACGACCCCATGATCTCGGGCTGAAGGAAGCGCGCCTCTGAGAAGAAGTACTCGTAGAGCCCGTCGAGCTTCGAGCCCTCGATCGGCTGGGCGGGCAGGCGCAGTACGACTGACGGCGAGGCACCGGCGAGAATCGCGAGCTCCTCGGACAAACTCCACTCGTAGATATAGGGCATGCTCAGGATGAGGCCGAGGCTCCCGGCGATGTTCCCCGCGGCGGTGCCGGTCTCGATCTGCGTCGGGACGGCCTTGCCCGATGGGGTCTCGAGGTATTCCTGCCAGTAGAGAAACAGCGTGGGGGCAAAGCGCACCCGGGGCGCGAACTCAAGGTCCACGCCGAAGGCGCCGGTGAAGTTCAGCGGGCTCACGTCGCTTCCCTGCACCGGCTCACCGTCGGCATCGGTGGTGTAGCCGTTTCCGATCCAGGCCTGTCCGAGGTGCAGATTGAGCTCGCCGACTTCGAGGGCGTTTGCGGCGCCGGCGGCCGAAAGCAGCAGGGCGAGGATCAACGCTGTGCGCGCGGTCGAGCGACTCATTCGGTGAGACTAACTATAACACGCTCGCGGCTGCCCCGCCACGTGTGACGGCGGCCGCCGACGCCCGGCGGCCGGCGCCGTCCGCGGCGGCCTGGAGACCGCGGCGGCCTGGAGACCGCGGGCGTGGCCCTCAGTACGCCCGTGCGAACACGGCGACGTGCTTCGCGGGCTCGCCGCTGACGATGCACTTCTTACCGGCGGCCTCCTCTTCGTTTCCGAAGCGGAGTACACGGATCGTGGCCTTGGTGTCCGCTTTGACCTTGAGTTCGGTTTCCTTCGTCCCTGACCAGGGCGCGACGGCGAATCCGCTCGTAGAGTTCAGGAACTCGCAGAACTCCTCGTAGTTGCCGTCGAACTCGCGGGTGTTTTCTTCGCGGAAGGCGCGGGCGCGCTCGAAGAGGTTGGACTGTATGTCTGCGAGGAGGTTCCGGACAGCATCGGCAATGCCGTCGATCGGCACGGGGGTCTTCTCCCCGGTGTCGCGGCGCACGAGGACGGCCTTGTTGTTCTCCATATCGCGGGGGCCGCACTCGATGCGGATCGGCACGCCGAAGAGCTCCCACTGGGAGAACTTATAGCCGGGGCTCGCCGTATCGTCGGCGTCGAGCTCGGTGCGGAACTCAGCGCGCAGTTTCTCGTGGATGCCGCGCGCGTAAGCAATCACCTCGTCCTTGTTCTTGTTCTTGAAGATCGGAATGATCACGGTTTCGATGGGCGCGAGCCGGGGCGGCACCACCAGGCCGGAATCGTCCGAGTGTGCCATGATGAGCGCACCGATGAGGCGCGTGGAGACACCCCAGGAAGTGGCCCACACGTACTCGAGCTCTCCAGTCTGCGTCTGGTAGGTCACGTCGAAGGCCTTTGCGAAGTTCTGCCCGAGAAAATGCGAGGTGCCGGCCTGCAGGGCGCGCTTGTCCTGTACCATCGCCTCGATGGCGTAGGTGTTCACCGCGCCGGCAAACTTCTCCTGCTCGGTCTTCACGCCGGTAAGCACCGGCACGGCCATCCACTCCTCGGCAAAGCGGCGGTAGACCTCGAGAATCTTGAGCGTCTCCTCCTGCGCCTCCTCGGCGGTGGCGTGGGCGGTGTGGCCCTCCTGCCAGAGGAACTCCATCGTCCTGAGAAAGAGGCGGGTGCGCTTCTCCCAGCGCAGCACGTTGGCCCACTGATTTATCAGAAGCGGAAGGTCGCGGTAGGACTGTATCCACTTCTTGTACATGCTCCAGATGATAGTCTCCGAGGTGGGCCGGATAACCAGCGGTTCGTCGAGCTCCTCGCCCCCGCCGTGGGTGACGACCGCGAGCTCGGGCGCGAAGCCCTCGACGTGCTCGGCCTCCCGGTGAATGAAGCTCTCGGGAATGAGGAGGGGGAAATAGGCGTTGACGTGGCCGGTTTCCTTGAACATGTCGTCGAGGGCGCGTTGCATGCGCTCCCACAGGGCGTATCCGCGCGGGCGGATGACCATCGTGCCCTTCACGGGGCTGTAATCGGCGAGCTCCGCGTTGAGAACGACATCAACGTACCAGTCTGAGTAATTCTCCTGCCTCGGTGTAATCCGTTCTGCCATGTAACCTCGGGTCCGTGTGAAATGTTCGCCATTGTAGGCAGGCCATTCCGGCCCTGTCAACCTGAGGAACGTTTGCCGGGGGGCGAGGGGCGCAGTATCTTCGCGTGGAGCGCGCACGCTGAAGGAGGTTTCCGCGATGCGAAAAGACCGAGCATTGTCACGACGCACGGGCCTGATACTGGCCGCATTTCTCGTTTTTGCCGGCGGGG
>JAAAOH010000171.1 GCA_009908925.1 Spirochaetota bacterium
GGGCTCCGACGCATCGAATCCCGGCTCGCTCCGGAGGCTACGGCCCCGTCCTTCGCGGATGGACTCATCGACCAGGTCAAGAACGACCCGCGTGACCGCATCCGCACCAATCTCAATCACCTAAACCCTCTTCACGAACACCCAGTAGCTGTCGCCCGAGAGTGCCTTCTTCATGTGCACCTTCACCTTGGTCGGCTGCATCTGATAATCGAAGGTGTACTCGAACAGAGAGTTGAGATTCCCGGAGGTAACGCCCTCCTTGAACTTCCCGAAGAACTCATCGGTGTTGGTGCACGGCGCGACATCGCGGAAGAAGTTCTTGCCCTTCACCGCGTCGGGATCCCGCCCGGTGATGTCCGCCTCCGCGGCGTTGTACTGGAGTATCGTGCCGCTCTCGTCGAGCTGAATGGCGCCGAAGGCGAGATCGTCAAGCTCCTTGTCGCCCATATTCGAGAGCGAATTCTCAATATCTTCCTGCCCGAATCTGACGATGTCCATGCTGTGTCTCCTCAATTGTTGTCTTGTTAAAAGGCTACTATTCGCACAGAGGCGCGTCAAACGCGAACGGCGCCGCACCTCACCTAAAGCATTATTCCTGAATAATACTTCACATTTATGGTCAGGTTTTGTATGTTGGGGCGACCACCGCGGTACGGCGGCTGGAGAATACACGAACGAGGAGACAGAACATGAGTGCAATCCCCATCACGGTGGCATACGGGGACGGAATCGGGCCGGAGATCATGAGCGCATCCATTCGCATCCTGCAGGAGGCCGGCGCGGAGCTGGATATCGAGGAGGTGACCGTCGGCGAGAAGGTGTATCTGTCCGGAAACACCTCCGGTATCGATCCTGCATTCTGGGATTCTATCCGCCGGACCAGGGTCTTCTACAAGGCGCCGTTGACCACCCCGCAGGGCGGCGGCTACAAGAGCATCAACGTCACGACCCGGAAGACCCTCAGTCTCTATGCCAACGTGCGGCCCGCGCGGGCGCTTGCACCGTTCGTCGAGACCAAGCACCCCGAGCAGGATCTGGTGGTAATCCGCGAGAATGAGGAGGATCTCTACGCCGGTATCGAGCACCGCCAGACGGACGAGGTTTTTCAGTGCCTCAAGCTCATTTCCCGCCCGGGTAGTGAGCGCGTCATCCGCTACGCCTTCGAGTACGCGCGGGCGAACGGCCGCAAAAAAGTGACCTGCTTCACCAAAGACAACATCATGAAGCTCACCGACGGCCTCTTTCACAAGGTCTACGACGAGGTGGCCGCGGAATACCCTGACATCGAGAGCGAACACTGGATCGTCGACATCGGCGCGGCAAAGATGGCCGACAAGCCGGAGAACTTCGATGTACTCGTGCTTCCGAACCTCTATGGTGATGTCCTCTCGGACGTGGCGGCACAAATTGCCGGCTCGGTGGGCATGGCCGGAAGCGCGAACGTCGGCGAGCACGCGGCAATGTTCGAGGCAATCCACGGCTCCGCGCCACGCCGCGCCGGTCAGAACCTTGCAAACCCCTCGGGTCTTCTCCAGGGCGGCATCATGATGATGGCGCACATCGGCCAGTCCGACGTTGCGGAGCGAGTCCACAACGCCTGGCTCAAGACCATCGAGGAGGGGATCCACACCTACGACATCTTCCGGGACAGCGTGAGCAAGCAGAAGGTCGGCACGAAGGAGTTCGCCGACGCCATCATCGAACGCCTCGGGAAGCGGCCCGAGACCCTCGAGCCGGTGAGCTACGAAGGCCGTGCCGGCATACCCGATGCAGCGTCGCTACCCGCACGCGCACCGGCGAAGCGCGAGCTTCACGGCGTCGACGTCTTCCTCGACTGGACCGAGGACAACCGCGACCCGAACGTCCTCGGCGAGAAACTGTCGGCGGCGGGACTTGATGAGCTCCCGTTGACCATGATCACCAACCGCGGTCTCAAGGTCTGGCCGAAGGGCGCCCCGGAGACCTTCTGCACCGACCACTGGCGCTGCCGTTTCGGCGGCTACGTCGACGGTCCCGAAGTCTCCCAGCAGCAGATAATCGACGTGCAGCAGAAGGTGCACGACCACGGCTTTCACATCATTAAGACCGAACAGCTCTACACCTTCGACGGTGAGCCCGGCTTCTCGCTTGGACAGGGGCAGTAGCCCCCGACGCTCCCGGGCTTCACCCCCGCGGCCCGGGAGCACGCCTTCACAAGCTCGTTTTTTGGCAACTCGCGCCGCTTTCGGCTTACGTAGCCGCCGGATTTGGGGTTATAATCCGGAATGGAGATATGACGGGTCGACCCCGGAGACCACGCGGAGTGCGGGAATGTCACAACAGCAGCTTCGAAGAAACTCGTACCATCACGGTAATCTCAAACAGGCACTCATAGAGGCCGCCACCGAAATGATTCTCGATTCGGGCATTGCGTCGGTGACAATGCGGGCGCTGGCCCGCCGGGTAGGCGTCTCGCCGGCGGCCTATGCCTACCATTTCCCCGACAAGAGCTCCCTCCTCATGGCGATTGCCACCGAAGGATTTCGCAAACTGAACGCCCATTTCGAGCCGGCTCGCGGCGTCGATGATCCCCGGGAGCGCCTGCACGTGCTCGGAGAGCGCTATATTGATTTCGCGCTGACCTATCCAGGCCATTATCGCGTGATGTTCGGAGATCACTCGGCCCTCGACGCCAGCAGTCCCGACGAAGACTTTGTCACCGAGTCGGGCGCAGCGTTTCGAACGCTTCTGCATGCGATGGAGGCAGTGATGCCGACGGGCGGGGACACCTCAGGCGCACTCGACGGAGCGCTCACGGTGTGGTCGCAGATCCACGGCGCCGTGCTCCTGTGGAACACGGGTATGTTCCCTCCACCGCTCGAAGAGACAGCCGAGCGCAGCGAGCACGATTTCCGCCGCATCACCATCGGGGCCCTGAGCACCACCGTCGCGGGGCTTGCCGCCGGAGGCTGAAACCGCGCGGAGCGAGTACGCGGGAGCTCTCACGAGCTCGTCACGGCACACCCCGGACTACCGCGCCACCTGCATGGAAGACAACTCGCGCTCGATCTGCTGCTGCAGATAGCGATGCACGAAGCGGCGGATGCGCGTGCGCGCGTCGCCGCTACCACGCGGGTCGAACATGACGACGTACACGGTGCCCGCGTCCGATCGTGCACCGGTAACGACACCGGATATGGTCGTCAGGCCGCCGCGCAGCTTCAGCTGGATGTCCCGCAGGTAGCTCCGCTCGGGGAGGCGGACGAACTCGTCGAAGCTGCAGGCCATGCCCACCGAGCTGATATCCCGCACCACGCCGCTCTTGAGCTCTCCGCCGATACGTACGTTGAAGGTTGCCGGGGACGCCGGATCCGTCGTTTTTGCCCGGACGTACTTTCGCCTGCCGCGGGCCTCGTTCGCCTCGAGGACCCGCAGGATGATCTCCGTGCTCTCCTGCAAGCCGAGGGACAACTTCACGAAGCCCGCCGACACGCCGATGTCCATGAGGTACTTCCGGGCGAGCGCTTCATCGTTGTTGTAGGAGAGAATCCCCACTCGCACGTCGGCATAGCGCGACGATTCAACGACGCCCCGGATGTAGCCTTCCCACTCCGGTTCCTTGAGTTCGGCATCGATGTTCACGAAGAGAATGGAGTCGGGATAGCGGGCAAGGAGCGCCCGGGCGCGGCGATGGTCCTTGAGCAGGTACACCTCGTACTCGTGGCGCACCACCTCCCAGATCAGCTCATCCTGCACGACGCTCGGAGGATAAAGAAAAAAGACTTTTCGGCCTTCTATGGACTCACTCATGACAGGTTTGTGCAAGATAATAGATTTAATGGATATTTTCAAGCCCTCGTTCACGGGCGCCGGCGCGAGGACCAGATCACGCCGATTAGAAACGAAAGACGATCTCGGTTCCGCAGCCACCGTCGATGGTAATATCCCACCCGCTATGACCGGAGAGGCTTTCCAGGAACGTCATGCCGAATGAGTGATATTTCCCGGACTCCGGCGGCACGGGCAACCCCGGACCGTTATCGCGGACCCACAGATACCGGCCCCGGTCGTCTCTGCCGCTGCGCACCTCGATGCGGGGCTCGGAGACCGCCGGCACCGCGTGCTTAAAGGCGTTTGTGAGAGCCTCGTTGACGACAAGACCGCAGTAGAGAAGTTCGCGGTCTGAGACCTCGAGATCCTCGAGATCGGTCTCGAGCTCCACCTCCTGCCCGGGTCGCTCGAAGCTCACTGCAATAGAGTCCACGAGTCGCTTCACGAAATCCCGAAAACCGAGCTCGGCATGCGAGCGAAACAGTTCTTCCTGCAGAAGCACGAACACACGGACCCGACGCTGCATGTCGGCAACGATCAGACGCTCTTTGGCACCGTTAAGAAATCCCTCCTGTACGCTGAACAGGCTCAGAAGGGACTGCAGGTTATTCTTCGTGCTGTGCAGGCTCTCATGCAGCAGGAGGTCCTTCTCCTCCGCAAGGCGCCGGGTCAGCCGGAACACCGGTCCGAGTTGCAGAAGTCCTGTGAACATGAGGATCGATATCAGAAGCGCGATGAGCTCAGGAACGACGTTGAGTTGCGCCGGAAGATCATTCCAGCCCGCGAGAATGTGCACGAAGCTCGTAATGCGCCGAACGGCCATGAGCACGATGGCGACGGCCACGAGAACCCACGGAAGGTATACATGCGTCCGGCGAATATTGAGGACGGCGACAACAGCCGCGGCCAGCTGGAGAAGAATCGACGCGCCGAGAACAAGCACAACCACGGGGGAGCCGGTGATGACCATCTACTGTTCATTCTACACCGGGTGCTCGAAGCGCGCCACTTTGCGGCCCGCAATCGTAGGCGTCGCGCCCGGCCGGGGTCGGAGGCCGGGGTCGGAGGCCGGCGCGCGGCGGCGGTCAGTCGGGATAAGGGCCGATCTTCCCCGGCGGCTCACCCGGCCCTCGCCGGCGCAAGGCTCACCCGCATCACGGCGCCGTCTGCGGACTCGAAGTCGAGCCGTCCACCGAGCTGGGCCGTGAGCGTTTGCACGAGCTTCAATCCGAGAGACGATCCCCCTGCTGCATCGAATTCTGGGGGCAGACCGGGACCGTTGTCGGAGACCACGAGCTCGGTTACGTCCCCGCTGACACGCATACGGACCTTGACCACAGGCCGACCGCTTCGCGGACGCGCATGCTTGATGGCATTGGTAACGAGCTCGTTTACGATGAGTCCGAAGGGAATGGCGAAGTCCACACCCGCGTGGAGCTCATCGGTATCGAGCTCCAGGGTCAGATCGGAACCGTCGGCGCTCAGTGATTCGAGGTCCGAACAGAGATCCGAAACGTACTCGGCAATGTCCACCCGGGCGAGGTCGCTGGACCGGTAGAGCTTCTCGTGCACCAGGGCCATTGACCGAATCCGATTCTGGCTGACCTGCAGCGCCTGCCTCACCTCGGGATCGGAGAGGTTACCGATCTCGAGACTCAGAATGCTGGAGATGATCTGCATGTTGTTCTTCACCCGATGGTGAATCTCCTGCAGGAGCACTTCCTTCTCGCGAAGCGAAGCTTCGACGGCCGCCTCTACGTGCTTGCGCTCACTGATGTCCCGGTAAATGGCGAAGATCCCAACAATCTGCCCGTCCTCGAAAATCGGACCGCCGAGTATCGACACGTCAAGCTCGGACCCGTCCTTGCCGCTGCGCCGGCTCTCCTTCCGCACGAACCCGCCAGTCTCGACATTCCGGGAGAGGGTCTGGGCCTCCTGAAACCGCTCCTCGGGAGCGATGAGCTCGTCGATGGTGCGCCCTACTGCTTCCTCGGCGCTGTAGCCGAACATGCGGACAAACTCCGCGTTCACCCGCAGGACGCGATTCGTCTTATCGGCGAAAATGACCCCTTCCGGGGCGTTCGCGAAGAGGTTCTCCAGGAAGGACCAGGTGCGGCGTGAGACCGGCGCGGCGGCTCCCGGCCCGGCATCGGCCCCGGCCCAAGTGCGCCGCGCCGGGGCGACTGCGGCTGCCGGAGCGTCGGCAGCGGCCCCCGTGCATCGGGCAACCACGACCTGGTCGACGGGCAGCGAGCCGGAAACGGCGTCGGAGATCCGCTCGAACAGAGGTAGCAATTGTTCCGCCCCGTGCCTGGTCATTTCTGCACTTGGCGCCTCCGCTTCAGCTCAGGCCGAAGAAGCCCGGCTCTTTGCCCGGCTTCCATTTTATATTGCAGCCGACGGACGGCGTCTGGTCGGACGGAACCTGCTCGCCGCGGGCCACGCGGTCGACCGCGTTGGCGAGGTCTTTGCCGGTTACCGGAACATCATTCGACGGCCGGCTCGAGTCGAACTGCCCGCGGTAGACGAGGCGGTGGCCCGGGTCGAAGAGGAAGAAATCCGGCGTGCAGGCGGCCTGGTAGCGCCGCGCGACATCCTGCGTCTCGTCGAAAAGATAGGGGAAGCTGAAATCGTTCTCCGCGGCAAACCGCTTCATGTGGGCGGGGTCATCCTGCGGATGGGCCTCTGTGTCGTTCGAGCTGATCGCAACGACCGCCACGCCCTTGTCCTGATAGTCCCGCGCCTGTCGCGAGAACTCCGGTATGATGTGTTTCACGAACGGGCAGTGGTTGCAGATGAACACAACGAGAAGCGGGCGGCCGGCGTAATCGGCGCTGGAATGCATTGCACCGTCGTAGTCGGGGAGCAAGAACTCGGGAAGCTGTGTGCCGAGCTCTACCATGGTCGACGGGGTTTCAGCCATCACGTCCTCCTTGACGACACTGGGTAGAGGATGCGCATATCAGGCGGAAGAGGTCAAGAATCGCGAGGCGGCACCGGATATACGTAGGGCCCGACGTCATCGCCGGGCCCTGTATGGTTGTCGTACGTACTCTACACCTGCCGCGTTAGCGACGGGCGCCGCTCAGCGCGTCCTGAGCGAGGTTGTAGAAGTAGTTCACCGTAACGGACACGCCGGATATGGCGTCGGCGTTTGCCTGGCGTACCGCCTGAGCGGGATCCTGGGTTTCGACCAGATACGCTGCCGCCCGGTCCGCCTGCTCGTACCAGGGCCACTGCGCACCGCTGTTCTCGACCATGCCGTACTCACCCTGGACGGAGGCGACATACTTCGTCTTGTCCCCTTCCTCGGCATAGTTGTCGAAATGGACGTCGGCGATATAGCCGCCCATGACGGTGATCTGCACGAAGGGCTTCCAGCCATGATCGAACTCATCCGCCTCGGCGGTGTAGGTACCGTCCTGCC
Organism: Spirochaetota bacterium; assembly: GCA_009908925.1. GTDB lineage: Bacteria > Spirochaetota > Spirochaetia > DSM-27196 > PWMO01 > JAAAOH01. The sequence continues at coordinate 7,238 of JAAAOH010000171.1, forward strand.
ACGGGCCCGCGGCAAACGCCATACCTGCTGTCAGAACGAGAATTACCAGTGCAATGCTTAGTTTTCGCATGCTCTTACTCCTTTCCTTGCATTAGTTGTGCAGAGGGCTATACATAGACTTTAACAGTCTGTTCGCAAATCGGTCAAGTTTTATCGCGGGGGTATCTCTATTGACGGTATGGGGGTGCAACCGTACACTCGCCTATAACGTGACACGCCACATGATCCTTTTCTTCGGCGGCGGCGCCTGGGAGCTGCTGAGATTCTTTACACTCCTGAACGTACTCTCCCTCGGCATGTTGAATCTCCAGTCAGTGGAAAACGTCATCGATATGGCATGGTTCGGCGCTCCGCAACTCGTTGTGGCAGCAGCATTTTTTGTCGTGGGAGCCTATCCCGACCGACGTGCCGCCTATCTTCCGCTTCTGCGGATCGGGAAGTTTCTCTCGGTGCTCGCCGGCGCCGCTGCGTTCCTCCGCGGCGGGTTTTCCCCGTCCCTGATGGATCCGCCCTGGTCGGCGGTGAGTGTCGTGGCCCTTCTCGGGGCCCTCCTGGTTGATTTCATCTTGCTCGTCGTGCTGCTACTATATCCTCGGGAAACGGGGAGTGATTGAATGCACATCATTCCGATCGCCAGCGGCAAGGGTGGTGTCGGGAAGTCGATACTCGCGGCGAACCTGGCCATCGCGCTGGCACAGAACGGCAAAAAGACCGTCGTAGCCGATCTCGACCTCGGCGGCTCCAACCTCCATATCATTCTGGGCATGCGCAATGTAGCCTACGGCCTGGGAACGTTTCTCACCCACTCCGACGTCAAATTTGAACAGATCGTGCTGCAGACCGAGCACGAAAACCTGCGGTTCGTACCAGGCGATGCGGAGATACCGGGCCTTGCGAATCTCTCGAGCGCTCAGAAGAAGATGCTCATCCGGCGACTGACCTCACTCCAGGCTGACTACCTCATCCTCGATCTCGGCGCGGGAACGAGCCTGAATACACTCGACTTTTTCCTCATTTCCCGCGCCGGTCTCATCGTGAGCTCGCCGACGCCCACCTCCACCGTCAACGCGTACCTGTTTCTCAAGAACGCCATGTTCCGGCTCATGCAGAATGCGTGCAAGAAGAAGAGTCCCGGCGACCAGTACCTTCAGTCGCTTCGAAAACAGAGCGACACGCTGCAGCGCGTGTACGTCCCTCAGATCATAGACAACATCGCCCGCGTCGACGCGGAGAGCTTCGCGAATCTCGAAGCATCGCTTCAGAGGTTTCAGCCCCGGATCGTGTTGAACATGCTCGAGGATCCGAAGGATGCCGACAAGGCACACCGCCTGCGCCGCTCCTGCCGCCAGTACCTCAACCTCGACCTCGAGCATCTCGGCGTTATCTACCGTGACGATCTGCAGGACATTGCGCTCGCATCGGCTCTGCCCATTATCAGATACAAACCCCAGTCGATCATCTCGCAGGCGGTCTACCGGATCGCCGACAAGCTCGTGGAGCTCGAGACGGAAGACGAGGGCCCGCTCGCGGTCGACTCCATCGACGAGACATACGAGGAGGCCGACATGGAGGCCTCAGCGGATTTCGATACGAAACAGAGCTACGTTGAGGAACTGCTGCACAGCGGTACATTGACGACCGGCGACCTCATCGAGACTATCAAGAATCAGCAACTCGAGATTCGGCATCTCCGCAAGGAGAACATGCTGTACAAATCGAAGCTGGTGAAGGCGATTCAGCAGGGCTATCGGACCTGAGATCCTGAAATGGCGAAGAGCGACGTTACGATTTCGGGAACGATCGAGCTTCTCATAGACGAAGACAGCGTCGAGGCGCGACTCCGGGTTACGCCGAAGCCCGACGGAGAGACCTGGACCGGCGCGGACGTCGTGAAGCTGCTCAAAGATCGCGGCGTGCAGGAGGGCTACGAGGCCTCCGACGTCAGCCGGAAGCTCGCCGACGCGGCAAAGAAAGCCCGCAAGCAGGGCGGACCCGCCGAAGTCGTCGTCGCCGAAGGCCTGCGCCCGGAGCAGCCGAAGCCCGAGCGGATTCACCTGCGCGAGCATCCCGTCCCCGAGGATCTGAAGCAGACCGCGGAGCAGACCATAGCAGGGGCGGGCCCGCCGGAAATCATCTTCGAGCGCAAGAAGCGCGTGAAGAAGAAAAAAACCGTACAGAAAAAGTCCAGGCTTCCGTTTCAGTCCCCGAAAGAGGAGACGGTGGAGGTCGTCGAGACCCAGACTGTGCCCGAACGCGTATACGTCGATCCCACGGTCGAGGAGACCGGGTACGTACAGGAAGGCGAGAAGATCGGTGACGTGATACCGAAAGAAACCGGGATACCGGGTCGCAGCATATTCGGCGAGATAATCCATCCCCGTGTGCTCGCGGATCCCAACTTCTACGTCGGCTCGCACGCTGTGCGCCGCGGCGAAGAGGTATTCGCCGAAGACACCGGGTTCCTTCGCAAAGGCAGCAACTGGCTCGATGTCGTCCCTCATCGCCTCCACGACTGGGAGCTTACCCTTTCGGAGGATCAGGCCACCTGCTACTTCTCCTTCAACCCCGGTGATAGCTCACACTCGCCACCGACCGCTGAAGAGGTGATCGCCGCGGCAGAGGAGAAGGGGTTCGACACTGACTCCCTCATAGACGCCGGGGAGATCTCCGACCTCATCCGCCATGCGATCGAGACGGGGAACCCCGTCGAGCGCGTACCCATCACGACGAGCCGCGATGCAAGCTACGATATCGTCGTGCTCGAGGAGAAGCGCAAGGCGGTCCTCAACATCAGCAAGGGACGCGGCCGGGGTAAGGCCCTCGATCTCAAGGCTCTCGGAAACGCGCTTCGGGAGAGCAAGCTCAAGGGGATGAAGTTCGAGAAGGTCAAAGAGGACATCATGGCCTTCTACAACGGCCCGGAGAGCGACCTCTACGGCTATGTCCTCTCCGAGGGCAAGGCCCCCGTGCCCGGTCCCGACCGCGAGATCGAGTTCTCGGTCCGCTTTCTCGCCGACGAGGTCGTGGAACAGCTCAAGCGCCGGGCCACCGAGAACCCCGGTCTCCTCGCCGGCATAAAATCCCTCGCGGAGTTTCCCATATCCGATGTGCAGCGCGCCGCGCGGGTATCCGCCGAGCAGCGAGTCGCCGCGGTGCCGCCGGAAGTCGAGGGCACGCCCGGCGTGGACGTCTACGGCGCGGCCATACCGGCCCCCGCAGGGCACGCACCGGAGTTGAAGCTCTACGAGAATCTCGAGAAGAAAGACACCGTCATCGTCGCCAGCCGCGACGGCGTTTTCGAAGAGTCCACGGACGAGGAAGCCGGTGTCATACGAATGCGGGTGCGCCCGCACAAGGACGCCGAGATAACGGCGGAAATCGCCAACGACAGAATGCAGGCCTTTCTCTCGCTCTTCGAAGGCGAGGGAACAGGCACCCGAATCTCGGTGGACGACGCACGCCGGGCGGTCGAGGAGGCCGGCGTGAGCTACGGTATCGACGGAGATGCCATCCTCGAGGCCGTGCGACATGCGAGCGAGGAGGGCCCCGTATTTCGCGCGGTGGTCGCGCAGGGTACGGAACCCCAGTCGGTGGAGAGCCGCTCGCCGCAGTATCTCGTGCGCCTCGCCTCCGGCAAGGGTTTCACCGTCAAGGAGGACGGAACGGTCGACCACAAGCATCACGATCAGGTGACCGTCGTGACGAAGGGCACGCAGCTCATGCGGATTCCGCCGCCACCTGAGGAACCGTCACCGGGCTACGACGTCACCGGGGCGAAGATCGAGCCGAAGAAGGCCGCCACCGGCGACATACAGCTCGGGGAGAACGTTCGCGCGGAGGAACAGGGAGACGGCAGCACCGTGGTCGTGGCTACCGCGAGCGGCGAGCTCGCGGCCGACCGCTCGAACATCGACGTCCGCCCCGCGCGCACCATCAAGGGCAACGTCGGCGTTGAGACCGGGAACATCAAGTTTCCGGGCTCAGTGTACGTCAAAGGCGCCGTGGATGCCGGCTACTACGTGTTTGCAAACGGAGACATCCGCATCGCCGAGGGCGTGGAGGCCTGCCTTCTGTCCGCCGAGGGAGATATCATTCTCAAGCAGGGCGTAAAGGGCGCCGGCAAGGCGGTACTTCGTTCGAAGGCCCGCATCCAGGTTGCCTTTGCCGAGCAGGCTACACTTCTCTCGGTCGGCGACATCAACATGAAGAGCGGCTGCATGCACTCCACGGTCAAGTGCAACGGCACCCTCCGCTTCCAATCCGACAAAGGCTCCGTCGTCGGCGGGCGCGTTCGGGTGCGAAAAGGCCTGCAGGCGCAGAATCTCGGGTCGAGCCGGGGCGTCGCCACGGAGATCTCCTTCGGCCAGGACTATCTCATAGCCGATCAGATCGAGAAAGCCGAGAAGGAAATCGAGCAGCTCAAGCTCAAGATCACCAAGGACGACATGGCGATGCGGGAGGAGTCGGACGACCGCGAGCGGCTCGAGGAACTGCGCAAGGAGAAGAAGAAGCTCCTGAAGATGATCGAGCAACGCAGCGTGCGCCTGTTCACGCTTCGCGAGAAGTTCGAGGAGCACTATCCCTCCGAACTTCGCATACAGGGCACGATCTTTCCCGGCGTCCGTATCGAGAGCCACGGCCGCACCATGGAGTTCACCGCGCCGGAGAAGGCCGTGGTGATCTCCTTCGACGAGCAGACCGGGCGCCTCACACGTATCCCGATCTCACAAACCGACAATTCCGAAGGACGGTAACAATGCTTGCCTATATCTCATATCCCGAGTGGCTCGATCCGCGCGTCATCCCGGGCCTGCCCATTCGCTGGTACGGGGTCATGTACCTCCTCGCGTTCATCATCACCTTCTTTCTGTTTCGGCACGAGATCCGCCGCCGCGACCCGTCGGTGCAGACCGAAGAGATCCTCGACCTCTTCTTCTGGGCCATCGTGGGGCTTCTCATCGGTGGCCGGGTATTCGCGACCCTGGTCTATGCCGATACAAGCTACTACCTGACCCAGCCCTGGCTCATCTTCTGGCCCTTCGACGAGAATATGAACTTCACGGGGCTGCAGGGGATGAGCTACCACGGCGGGCTTCTCGGCGGTGTTCTCGCGGCCCTCCTGTTTACACGACGCCGAAAGATCGACTTCGTCGCCTGGGCGGACGTGGTGGCAGCCGCGGCGCCGCTCGGCTACACCCTCGGCCGTCTCGGCAACTTCATAAACGGCGAGCTCTACGGTCGCGCCACGACAGCAGCCTGGGGCATGGTGTTCCCCACCGCCCGGCCGGTCGCCGCAAGCCAGGAGTGGGCGCGGCGCATTGCCGCGGACGTCGGGATGGAGATCGATCCGGGCACCCTGCTCATCAACCTGCCCCGCCATCCCTCCCAGCTCTACGAGGCCTTCTTCGAGGGAATCGTGCTCTGGGCCCTGCTATGGTTCGTGTTTCGAAAGCGCAGGCTCTTCCGCGGAGCGCTTCTCGGTCTCTACGTGGTGGGCTATGCCTTCTTCCGCTTCGTCCTCGAGTATTTCCGCCAGCCCGACCCCGGCATGGACTTCGTCATCCAGCTTTCCTCACGGCCGAACCCGCCGGAGCTCTTCGTGAGCGTTCTGAATCTCACCATGGGACAGGTCCTGAGCCTCATCATGCTGGCTGTGGGGGCCGTGTTTCTCTGGGTCATGTACCGGCGGCACAAGCGCCGGCCCACGGTGCACACGCTCGAAGACGCTCAGACCGAATAGCGCGCCTTGGTCTTCCGCAGCCGTTTGCGCGAGGCGCGGATCTCGTCGCCGTAGTCGGCGAGGACCGCCTCGAGTCGCTCGGAAAGCCGTGACAGACTGAACTCCGCCCGCCCGATCTCGAAGTTGCGCTCCACCCGCGCCCGGCGCTCCCCGGGATGGGTGACGAGGTAGTGGATCTCGTCGAGCGCCTCATCGGGGATGATGAGCTCGCCGTGCTCGTCGTAGCGATCGCGGATCTCGACGTTCTCGAGGCCGCTCGTCATGATGTCGGTCTTGTAGACGAGATAGGTGGTGGTCACCACCGGCACCCGGGCGGCCACCGCCTCGAGCAGGGCGTTGCCGAATCCCTCCCATATGGGCAGATAGGTCACCAGGTCTGCATTCGCCAGGACATCCCGGTTGGTGAACAGCCGCCTGCCCTCCGCATCGGTTCCGCGGACCGATGCGACCCGGTCCGAGATCAGATGCAGAGGCACGCCGTTTCGCTCGGCCGCCTCGCTGATCTCGCGGATGTAGTCCTCCTCCGGTTCGTCACCCTGATAGAGAGAGACGATGTAGTGCGTCCTGCCCCGGTACTCGGGATAGCGGCGCAGGAGCTTGCCGACAAGGGCCACCGAGTCCTGTATGCGCTTGCGCGGCACGATGCGGGTCGGCTGAACAACGAGCAGGTCGTCCTCG
>JAAAOH010000041.1 GCA_009908925.1 Spirochaetota bacterium
ACGACACGGTTATCGATGAGCATCTCGGGAGTGCGGCGCGCCGGCTGGCCGACGTGGTCTTCGAGACGTTTACCTATCTTCCGCTCCACCAGGATGTTTATCCGGAGGACAATTCGGTCGTTCAAGGCGTTCCCCTGCACGCCCATCTCAACGAAATCGTTATCCATCCTTGGGCGAACGAAGAATGCTGTCTCGCGCCTGGAGCCACCTCGGCCGATCTAGTAGGAGATCTAACGTACGATCCCTCCGCGTCGAGCGGCCCGGGCGGTGTGAATATGAGCAATCCCTGGTGGTTGAAGCCGGGAGATGTTCTACTCTTCGAGGAAATCCGCGACCCGGAAACGGGCCGCACGGCCGACGCGAATCTCGAACACCGCCAGGTGGTCCGGCTGACCGGCGTGGAAACCGTCGAGGATCCGCTGACTGGAAAGACGCTCACGCGGGTGCGCTGGAAACCAGAAGATGCGCTGGAGTTCTCCCTCTGCGTGCGCACAGACGAATACAAGACCGTATCGGTTGCCCGCGGCAATCTCGTGCCATCCGACCACGGCCAAACCGTTCGGCAGTGGCATCCGGGAAATCCGAACGTCGGGCCCGACCCGAAAGGAATTGCGCTTGGCGACCGATCCTATCGATTCAAACTGGAGGAGGGCCCGTTGAGCTACCGGCTGCCGGTCGGCGACGATGCGGCCGTGAGCGACCTCCAGGAAATATCTCGGGAACAGATCGAAGCTGGCACGCCGCAGGTGCGGCTGCATACGCATCCCATTTCTGAAGGCTTCACCTGGGAACCGGTCAGGAGTCTGCTCGAAGGCAGTGACCCGTTCGATCTGCACTTCGTACCGGAGACCAGTAACGACGGCCAGGCGATGATACGGTTCGGGGATGACGAGTTTGGTCGATCGCCTACCGAGGGAAGATTCCTTCAGGCGGAGTATCGCGTCGGTACGGGCCGCTCGGGGAATATCGGCCCGGACGTGCTGACCCATCTTATCGGCGACGCCAGCAAAGGCTTTTTTTCAGCCATCGAGGCGGTGCGGAATCCCGTGCCGGCGTGGGGCGGCGCCGATCCGGAACCGATCGAAGCGGTCAAGATCGCCGCTCCCCAGGCGTTCCACACCGAACAGTACCGCGCCGTCACCGAAGAGGATTATGGGCGGGTCGCTGGGGAGCATCCACAGGTGTCGAAGGCGGTAGGGAGCTTCCGGTGGACGGGCAGTTGGCATACGGTGTTCGTAGCTATCGACCCGGTCGGGCAGGAAAGCATCAGCCGCGACCTTGAGGAGAACGTGCACGACCACGTGAAACAGTACGCCATGGCCGGCTATGATATCGAGATCAGCGAGCCGATCTACGTGCCCCTTGAAGTCGAACTCGATATCTGTGCTGCTTCCGGCCACTTCCGGGCGCATGTGCACGAGGCGCTGCGCCGGGCGCTAAGCAGTCGCCGGCTCGGTGGCGAAACGGTCGGTTTCTTTCATCCGGACAATTTCACGTTCGGACAGTCGCTCTTCGAAAGCCAACTGTACAGCGCCGTCGAGGAGGTGTCGGGCGTCGCTTCAGCACAGATCACCACGTTCAAGCGCTTGCACCGCCCGCCATCCGGCGAGCTCGACCAGGGGTTCATTCCGGCCGAGCGGCTGGAGATTCTTCAGCTTAATGGCGATCCGAATTTTCCAGAGCAGGGCATTCTCACACTCAACATGCGGGGAGGCAAATGAACCGTTGCATTGACTGCTGCGAGGTTCCGATACCGCCAACCCCGGAAGAGATCTATAACCGTCCGGGACTGACCGAGATTGACTACCGGGTTGGAACCTATACCACATTTCGCCGGGCCATGATCGAGACGATCGGGGATAAGCCCGCCCTCCAGAACTGGAGCGCCCGGAGCGCCGACTACGGAATCGCGCTGTTAGAGATGTGGGCCTACCTCGCCGATATTCTCACCTTCTATCAGGAGCGGATCGCCAACGAAGCGTACCTGCGGACGGCCGTTCACGAGGATACCGTGCGGCGATTGGCCCGTCGCCTGGACTACGAACCGGCGCCCGGTGCCGCGGCTGAGGCGCTTCTGGCGTTCACGTTGGAGGAGGATACGTCGATCCAGATACCCGACGAGCTTCTGGTCCAGAGCGTGCCCGGTCAGGACGAGCAGCCGCAGAAATTCGAGACGATCGAAACGATCGCGGCCAGTGACGGGCTCAACGCCGCGCCGGCCGTGCCGGCTCCAACACGGCAGAATCTATTTGCAGCGGGCGCGACCCGCGCCGCACTCGCCGCGCACTCGTCCGCTGCCATCAGGGAGGCTGTCAGCGAAGGCGACCGGCTCCTCATCTTCGACGAATCGACCGGCCATCTCGAGGAAAAAGAAGTAGCCGTCTTTCACGAACAGGCCGATGGGCGCACGGAAATCGAGTGGACGCCCGCCGTCCAACAGGCACAGACCAACAGCCGGGTGTTCCCATTTGGTCAGACCTTTCGTCTCTTCGGCTACAATGCTCCGACACAGGCGTTCGTGGTGACCTCCGATGATACGAACCCCAACGGGATTCGAACGAAAATCACGCCAATCGACGATGACGATACAACCTTTCGCTATTCGCCATCGGGGACGGATCAAACAGCGACCCTCCGACTGGACACCACCTATGACGCCATTAATGCCGGTGACCTTCTGCTTATAGAGGCGGGCGCTGGCCTGGCGCTCGTCACCGTGGCGCGTGTTGGTGAGCGGCCGATTGCCAGATTAACCTCTAGCCCTGGCAATGTCGGCACACTGGCCGCGGCGCTGAAGGATCAGGGAGCCGTGACGGAGTTAACGGTGAAGGGCCTCGGAAAGACGATCACCGGTGACCGCCGGACAGCTCTCGTGTATAGACTCTCGCCGCCGGAGCTCAGCTTCTGGTTGACCCCGACGGCCCGTCAGCAGCGTGCGGATGACAGGCAAACGGTCGAGAACCTTATTACCACCATTGAGCAGCGTTTCGACCTAGGCGAGCCGGTCTATGAATCTTCACTTTATGCCATGATCGAGCAGGGTGAGGGATCAGAAACATCCAATCAGGAGGAGGTAATTTCGTCGGAGATGCAACCGGTAATGAAGCGCCTCGAAGCGTGGGAATTTGATGTGAGCCGGTCATGGGAGTTATCGGTCGGAGAGTGGATCGAAACGCTCCGAGAAAACCCGAATAGCGGTTGGAAGGTGCCAGATACCATTTCCGGGCGTAAGCTTTGTATGCCGGCAGATGCCAACATCCCCGTCGATCGGCTTCCCGGGCGGAAGGTGTTTGTAACCGGAAAAGATCGGCAGACGAACGAATACGTCGCTGAGCCAGCAGTCATTGCGGAGGTGCGGAGACGATCGTTCGGAAGCGTTGCATATCTCCAGCTTACGTTGGAGGAGGTGCTTAGCCATGAATTTCAAACCTCCAGCGCACGGGTCTTCGGAAACGTAGCCGCAGCTACTCACGGCGAAACGGTGGCCGATGAGGTGCTCGGAAGCGGCAGCGCACAGGCCGACTTTCAGTCGTTCGAGCTCGCGAAATCACCGGTGACCTACACCCGCGCGGCCGGAGCGGCGGCCGGTGTCGATAACACGCTGGAGCTGCGCGTCGATGGCATCTTGTGGGAGGAGACCGAGCGTCTGTACGACCACGGTGGAAAAGAGCGGATCTATACCACGACCGTCGATGACGAAAATGTGATGCACGTGCGGTTCGGGGACGGTGAGATGGGCGCCCGGCCGACGACCGGCGACCGGAACATTATGGCGCGGTATCGCCAAGGGCTCGGGCCGGCGGGCAACGTGGAGGCCCATACCCTCGAAACTCTCCTCGACCGGCCCAAAGGCCTCAGCGAAGTGACGAATCCAAAATCGGCCACCGGAGGGGCCGATCGCGAAACGCGAGAAGCGACCCGCGCGAATGCACCGAATACCGTCCGCACCTTCGACCGCATCGTTTCCCTCCAGGATTTCGAGGACGCTGCTCGCGGGTACATAGGTATCGCAAAGGCCCGGGCGGACTGGCAGTGGGAAGGCACGCGGCGGACCGTTCGCCTCGTCGTGGCCTCCGACGAGGGCCGCGACCTTTCGGCACCGGAGAAGCAGAATTTTCGGGCATATCTCGATGCTCGGAGGGACCCCCACCGTGGGCTGCAGATCTGTGATTTTACGAGGGTGCAGCTGACGCTGAAATTGACGCTTCAAACCCACGAAGATTACCGCGCCACGGACGTGAAGGAGGCGGCTGCGACAGCGGTGCAGGAGTTTTTTGCATTCGACGATCGGTCGCTGGGCCAGGACGTGCACCAGAGTGACCTCTATCATCTGCTTCAAAACGTCGACGGCGTCGTAGCCGTTCGGATCGACGATTTCTTCGGCTCTGGTCGATCACTCAACAGCGTCGGCCGCCTTCCAATCGCTACTGACGAACTGGCGGTCCTGAATCCGCAGGCACCACAGATTACAACAGCTTCTCTCGACCGATGAGCGAGTCCCCCATCGATCTATATGAGCGGATACCGGCCGTCTACCGGCGGCGGGATGCCGAGAACGGCTACCCGCTTCGCGCGCTGCTGGAGGTCATCTCCGAGCAGGCCGGTATCGTCAAGCACGATATCGAAGGCCTCCTGGATAACTTTTTTATCCAGACCTCTGACGAATGGGCGATTCCGTATATCGGTGATCTCGTCGACAATGAGGCCCTTCACGAGGTCGTGCACCGCCGCCGCGCGGACGTAGCGAAAACCATCTACTACCGGCGGCGGAAGGGCACGCTACCGATCATCGAGGAAATCGCTCGCGACGTCACCGGCTGGGGCGCCCACGCGGTCGAGTTCTTCGAACTGATGGAGTGGACGCAGAACCTGAATCACCTACGGTTCGAGCGGACAGACACCGGCAGTCCTCAGGATCCTCCGGCCATGGATCGGGTGGGGACGGTCAACCTGCGGAATCTGAATGCGGTCGACCAGATGGACGGGCCGTTCGATATCTTGGCACATTCCGCCGACATTCGGCCGACCACTGACCGAAGCGGCTGGCACAACATCCCCAACATCGGCATCTTCCTCTGGCGTCTGAACCGCTACGAAATGCTCAGCGTGCCTGCGCGAGCGAGTCGGGACAACAGTTATGGCTATTACTTTAGTCCCCGTGGCCATCCGATGCCTCTGTTCACGAACCCCGAGCGCGAGGTCGATCCGACGGGTCTGGCCACCGAACGGCACGTCCCTACGCCAATTCGGCCGCTGGCCTTCGGAAGCGAGAAGCTGGAGTATTACGGTACAAGCGCAGAGCACAGCCTGGTGCTGTCGACCAGCGCAGACCGCACGGCCGGGTCGATCATCCCGCCGGGCGACATCGTCTGCATGGATCTGGAGACCTGGAGCCGCCCGCCGAAGGATAAAGTCGGGGTTGACGTCGCCCGTGGCTGCATCGCCTTCGGCGCGGACTACGACCAACCGGATCAGCTGTTTGGATCCTACAACTACGGGTTCAGCGCAGATATCGGCGGCGGGCCCTACGACCGGCGCGAGCGACTGACGCCGGCATCCGACGAGGCGTTGTACGTCGTCGTTGCGAAGGAGCAGCCCGATCAGCTGCGGGACGAGGTCGACCACTGGCGGGGGACCCTCACGCAGGCGCTGCAGGACTGGCATAGCCTGGGTGCCGAGCGTGCGATCATCGAGATCCTGGATAACCGCGTATACGGCGCACCTGCCACGATCGAGATTGACAAAGAAGACGGTTCCCTGGAGATCCGTGCGGCCAACCGCACCCGTCCTGTGATCCGTGGTATCGGGCACCTGAACGTGGAAGCTAAGAAGACCGGCGCCCAGCTGATTCTCAGCGGGCTCGTGGTCGAGGGCCGCGGGCTGCGCTTCAGCGGCGGCTTCGAAACGATCGCGATTTCCGATACGACCTTTATTCCGGGTCTGCGAGTTTCGGAGGACGGCACGCCCAACAACCCGAATACAGCCAGTATCCGGTCGGATAGCATTACCCGCCACTGCACGGTGGCCATCTCTCGGTCGATCGTGGGGCCCGTCATCCTCGACGCCAATCGTCATGCGCTGAGTATTTCTGACTCGATCGTCGATGCGCCCGAACCGGCAAGTGGCGATCGCCTACTGGCGATTGCGGGTCCTGCGTCGTCGGATGGAGTGGGCCCACCGGTGACGATTAAACGCGCTACCATTTTTGGTGCGGTGGATGTGCAGTCGGTGCCGCTCGCTTCGGAGGTGATCTTCATGGAACGGGTGATCGCCGAGCGCCGCCAGAGCGGATGTATTCGATTCAGCTACGTGCCCGTGCCGTCGCAGGCGCCGCGTCGCTATCAGTGCCAGCCGGATCTCGCCCTGCAGGAGCGGGACGAAGCGATCCGGAGAGAGGAAGGTCGGTCCATGACAGCGCCCGAGAAGCGTCGTATCCGACGACGGCTTCAGCCTGTCTTCACCTCCACGAGCTATGGCCAGCCGGCGTATGCGCAGCTGAGCCAGCGGTGTGCTAAACAGATCCGTACAGGCGGTGAAGACGGCGCCGAGATGGGCGTCTTCAATCTCCTGCATCAACCGCAGCGCGAGACCAATCTTCGCATTCGGCTTCGGGAATACCTGCCGTTCGGACTCGATCCCGGCATCATCTACGTGACTTGAACCACTGATCAATCGTTATGAAAGGCGATTTTACGCGTTTCACCCACGATCCGGACAAGCAATACAACCGCGTACTGAAGCAGCAGGGCCGCGTGGCCCTCGATGCCGACTGGAATGAGTATGTCGCGATCCGGTCGTACCTGGAGCGTACGGAAGCCGTCGACGTGATCGGCTGCTGCGGCGTGCCGGAGAAAGGAAACGGCTTCAAGGTGGCAGCCGCGGTTACCAATGGCGGCGACGTAGAGGTGCTGGAGGATCGTGCGGGCGGAGACACCCTCTCGATAGCGCCGGGCCGCATCTACGTGAATGGACTGCTCTGCGAGAACCCGCCCGCTGGGGAGGAGGGATCGGCCGACGGTGATCGATTGATTACCGAACAGGACTTCCACCCGTCCTTCGAACTGCCCAAAGACGCCGGACAGTACGTGGTCTATCTCGATGTCTGGGAGCGCCATATCACAGCCCACGACGACGCGGAGATCAAGGAGGTCGCGCTCGGCGGGCCCGATACGACGACCCGGGTGCAGACGGTATGGCAGGCGAGGATGGAGCCATATGATGGCGATAAATGTCCGCCGTGCAACTGGAAAGCTCGCGGCGAAAAACCCCGGCTCAAGGCCTGGGCGGAGCCTTCGGAGGCACAGGAGGACCTGTGTGAAATACCCGAAGCCGGCGGGTACCGGGGGATCGACAATCGGCTCTACCGGGTCGAAGTTCACGAAGGCGGGGATCCGGGCAGTGCCACGTTCAAATGGTCACGTGACAATGGGGCGGTGGTCTATCTCGTCGAGGCCGTGCAGAACGGAGGCAAGGAAGTCGTCCTGGCCGAGCAGCCGAAGGATCGGACGCTAGCCCTCCAGGCCGGCGACTGGCTCGAAGTGCAGTGGGAGGAGCGGGCACTGAGTGGGAAGCCTGGTATCCTCAAAAAGGTTGCCGAAATAACTGACGAAGCCGGCCGAACCGTCGAGCTCGAATCGACGCTTTCGCCGTCGACCGATCTCACGACGGTCACGGATCTCAAGGTCCGTCGATGGGATCACCGGGAAAATGGACAGTCGCTGAGCGAAGGCGCGATCGAACTCCAGGAAGATGCCGATCTCGCGCTCGAGGATGGTATCTACGTCCGTTTCGAGAATGACGCCGGCACGTACGACCCCGGTGATTACTGGACGATTCCAGCCCGTTCGATCCTGGAGGATGTTCTCTGGCCAACGGCGTCGGGGGATCGGACCGGCGGCACGGGGGATACTGCGCTGTATCGGGGACCCGAAGGCATCGATCATCATTACTGTCCGCTGGGATTGGTAGACGTCGAACCCGGCGACGACTCCGACGAAGAAAACGTCACCTACCGGGTGATCCGAGACTGCCGCCGGGCTTTTCCGCGGCTTACCGAGATCGAGAAGACCTGCTGCCGGGCGGTCGAGCCCGAGGATGATCTCCGGCAGGCCATCGATGAGGTCACCGATGCGGGTGGCGGATGTATTTCGCTGTGCAGGGGCGTTCATACGGTCGAGGCGCCTCTCGCTCTGCGCCACGCCCAGAATCTGACGATTCACGGGGAGGGGAAGGCTACGATCCTTTACCTCAAAGACGAATCGGAAAACGCCGGGGCCGGCATTCTGCTCGAGGGATGCCGGACCGTGCAGCTGAAGAATATGGTTGTAGTGGGGGAGGGCGTTGGAACAGTTATCGCGGCAGCCGATGCTGTAGAGTTCGGTGAGAGTCACGACCTGACCTTCGACGAGCTGTCGGTCGTCCACCGGGCGCTCGTGCCGCCGTACGGGGAAGACGAGCCCGGCGGGACGATCGAGGACGACATCGGTATGCGCCCGGGATACGAAGCGTACCAGCCGCGGACGAGCGTGGCAATGTTTGCCGAAGAACTCCGGGAGACGTCGGTGCTTACGGCGTCGGCCATTCGGCTCGAAAATATCTCTGAGGTTACGATCAGCGGCTCCCACCTGCTTGCGCCGATCGGCGTCGAAGCGCCCTGGGGCCGTGATCTGCCCGAGCCTCCCGAGGCGGCTGAAGAGCCGCCGACAGAGGACGAGCGGACGACCATCGATTTCGAAGATCTGACACTGGAGACGACATATCAGATCGACGATCAGCTCTCCTCCGGACGGGCCGCTTTTCAGGTGTCAGATTCCGCTGTCTTTGCTCAAAACACGTTGGCGGTTGTCGCGGAGCGCAGTGGCCGACAGGGTGTTCTGTGCCAGGGGATACGTATTGATATCGATTTCGAGGAGAGCTTTGGCGCGCCGGCTGCCGGCCTCCAGATTCGCGCCGTCAATCAGTCGCGTACGCACGAGCTTCGGGTTAATGGCGAGTCCGAGTTTGTCGTAGAAGGCAGCGTCATCGATTTCGACGGGATGACCATTGGGGGTGTGGACGTGTCGGCCCGAGAGGCGACCGGTGATCTTCCGGGCCAGGTTCTCTCCTTTTCCGGAAGTGTCCGGACGCTCGGGATCGGCGGCGAACATCTCTTTGTAGATGACATGGCATTTGGGGTTGGATCCGAACCCGAAGAGTCTGATCCGGTCTTCCTGAACTATGGAGAGGGCGCGCAAAATGTAGAGATCATTGACTGCGAGGTCCATTTTTCGCGGTATGGCGTGCTTTCGTGCAGGAGCGAGGCATGGTCGGTGCGGGGCAGCAGATTCGTGCAGCTTACTCCCGCAGCGCTTGACGGCCAGCACCCACTGCCCGATACGTTTGACACGCTGGACGACGCCGGTCCACTGTATGACCTGCTGGATATGCTGCCAGATCAAACAAGCGGTGAACTCCCGCGGGCCGGCGCGGCGATCAAGAGTTTTATCTGGCGCGATTCTGACGTGGAGGACTGTGAGCTGCACGCCAGTAACGGATTCGATGGATGGTTTCAGGTGCGGGGAAGACTGGCCGACTGCATCGTTCGAACGCAGCGGCGGGGACTCAACGCCGTGTGGCTGCACGACGCGGACTGGCGGAACAACACCGTTACCGCGAGTGGCGGAGCGTCACTGCTCTTAGGCGGAAGCCTCCGCGGACGAATTGCGAAGAACCGGACCGAAGCAGACATCGGTCTCGTCAACCTGTCAGTTGCCCAACTCGTGCGTGATCTGTATCGACTCGTGCTGTCCATTGAGCGGATGTATCGACTGCGGAATACGCAGGCGAATGGTGTGCTTGTGGTGTGGATACTACTAGAGGAGACGGTTCGTATAATGGGCTTTCGTACGCTGGTCGAACGGCTCGAGCAGCAGATTCAGAGCGCTCTCGGACAGGTAAATGCCGATCCCGAGCCTGGTAGTACCCATGCTGACCTAGAGCGATATCCGCTACTGTATGTGGCGGCGAAATATCTGGTATCATGGCTGCAGAAACAGACCGGCGTGAGGGACCTGCAGCGGCCACTGCCTCTCGTCAATGTCGAGGTAACGCGAAACCGCATGGAGTCTACCGGGGATGGAATCCGGCTGGAGGGATTCTTCACGGCCGGAGGCATCGAGATTTCCGAGAATCAAATTCACGCCGGTCAGTCCGGGCGCAGTGGACAGACGATCCGCCTGAACGCCTCCCCGTACTCGGTCAACGTCCATCTGATTAACACAGTGGCCGAGATGGCTGTGTCTGCTGTGAATGACGCGATGGATGATGCGAAGTCCTCTGGCGCCGCCGAGTCGCTGCAGCTAACGGCAGACAATCGAATTACAGCTAACAGTCTAAGTAGCCTTAACACCGCGATCGAGTCAAACCTCTTCGATCTGGATATCAAGGCTAATCACATTACACTTCGAACCCGGCCTATTTCGAACACGGAAGTGGATGAGGCCGTGAAGGAGATTGAGGCAAACGAGAAGACGACGTACACGGCCGGAGCTGTTCGCTCGGGCTCGGCGGGTGAGCTGATGTACATGCGGGAGGCCTACGCGAAAGAAGCCACAACGCCCCGTGGAGAAGACTCCGGTGGCAACTGGTCGGGCCATACAGAGTCAGAAAAAACATTCAAAGAGACGACAAAAGCGCGCGTAGCGGGGATTTCATCGGCGGCCGAGCAAGGCAATCTGCAGACGGCAGCTTCTGAGATGGTCGGGCTGCTCGGCGACATGATCGACGTCACCAACACGTACGGTATATGGGTGAAGGGGCCGGGCGCGCGCATTGTCGACAACCACGTGCTGGTGCCTCCTGAACTGAACCGCAAGCAGCAGGCCCGAGGGGGAATCCTTATGGAAAGTGGCGAAGAGGTAACCCGACTCGACGCCGTTGCCGCCCTGCAGTCGCAGAGTCCTTTGCTGGGCATTACGGAAACGGTCGTAGCCTCGAACGAAATAATCGGTGGGGTCGGTGCAGGTATCGACATTCGTGAGATCTTCCTGGCTGGACAAGTTTATAATCGGGCGGCCGGCGACCCGGCGCGGCACGCGGAAAATCAGTCGGCGTCGAGACGGCATCCAGTGAATGTGCGAGCCAACGAAATCTCCGATATGGTTGAAGGCGGCATTGTTATGGGTCCGGCGAGCGGCGTCAAGGATCTGGAGATCGTCGAGAATACAGTCTCTGCGTGCGGAGGCGGCTCGTCCGAATCCTACGGCTGGTGGGCGCACGAGGGTATTCATGTGGTGGATATCACCCGAGGCCGGCTTCACGGCAACCGCGTGGTGGACTCGCCGGGAGGTGCGCTCGCCGTGTACGTCGATGCGGTCGATCAGCTGATTTTCACGGATAACACCGTACGCGGCCTGGGTCGATTTATCTCACAGCCGGGTACGACCATGGCAAGAGAAGTTGCAGAGTCGCACGTCTTTATGGTCTACTACCTCCTGACAGACGTTAGCGCTCAGTCCCGAGCGACCGTTAATGCAAACATGTTTGATTCGAGCCAGCCGAATCGCGTGCCGATGCGACTCGACGTGTCAAATGGGCACACGATTGTGACGAGTAATATCCATACGGGAAACAATGCTATCATCACCATCGGCACGAACGTGCAGGCTGGCTTCAATTATCCCACTGTATAGTCGATAACCCAGGGAATTTTCTTATGGCTTCTGACAACTCCACGCAGCCTACGCTACCACAGATAATTGAGAGCTTCAGAAACGATGTAAATGCGCTTCGCGGAGAGGTCAAACGTCCGGAGTCCCCCGAGACGCCATTCGGAGGGTTTGCGTCGCTGCAGAAGGCGCGGCAGCTCCGCACCCGATTTGCTGAGGTCCGGCAGCAGGTACACGCGGCACGCGTCCAGACGCTGGAAGCTCAGAGTCAGAAAGTGGTACGGCCGGCAAAAAAGAAAAAGGAACAGTACGAAAAATCGGATGAACAGCGCCGTGAGGAGATCACGGCCCCTGCTGAGGGTAAGTACGTCGTCGCCGGTCGGTTTCTGGAGGTGAACACCGGAGTCCCACTGCCAAGTCTTCGGGTGCAGGTGATGGAGCGCGATCCCCAGAACGATGATGTGCTTGGCGAAGTTCGTACGGACCGGTACGGATTCTACCGGCTCGAGTACACCGCAGAGGATTTTCACGAGTCGACAGACAAAGAGCCGGAAACCTACGTGCGCGTACTCGATGAAGAGGGTAGTTTCGTGTACACGTCCGATCAAAGTTTCCGCCACCAAGCCGGGGACGTGGAAGTCATTGATGGAGCCATTGAAGGGGGTAAGGTTTCAAGAAGTGCAGAGCTTGGCCAGCGCATTTTCAACACGAAAGCAGAAGAATTGCGTCACCTTCAGCAAAAGGTGGATTATATGGAAAATCGGGTCAAGCTCCGGACCGATCCATTATCGATCCTGATGTCAAACAACGATGGAGAGGAGAGGTGATAACTAAACCACCTTCAAGGAACTTCCGGAAACTGCTCGTGGCCTGGCACCTGAGGTAGAGCATGAGCGTAAGGGCAACTGCTACGACAACACCGTCGCAGAGAGCCTATTCGCCACATTGAAACTGGAACTCATCTACCATAGGCGATACCGGTCTCGCCAGGACGCAGCGAGCAACATTATTGAATGCGGTGTGGCAATCCACCGTCTCTGACGGTGGTCGTTCACTAGATTGCCGTATGCGGCAATCAAAAGCGGACGCACTCGAAGCTGGGCTATAGTCACCTGCACGTACTAGGCCCAAACCGCTGCATTAGAGGCTTATCTGACTGTCCACGGATTCAGGAGTATTCCAGTTCTTCTGTCACCTGGTCCGGTTCGACCGCACAAAAGTAGACCCGCGCCCAAAATTGTGTTTCGGCAATTTGCAGTTCACGATAACGTATATTATCATCAGGTCAAAATAGATCCAAAACAGGACTGCGCCCTGGCCTCTTGACCGCCCTGAAATCAGGCTGCGAGGCGCTCACCATTCGAGCTGCTTGATTGGTCTCGCCTGCCAGACGCTTTCGCTCACTATACATCGTACGCCAACCAGAAGACTCATGGACGTCACAATCGACAGTCACGGGCGTATCGTCATTCCGAAGGCCGTGCGTGAGCGGCTCGACCTCCGTCCCGGCGCAGTGCTTACGCTTACCATCGAGCCCGCCGAGGATGGCGAAGCCCTCCGGCTCCGACCGCCAAGCGGCCGGCCCGCGCTTCTCCGCAAAGATGGCGTGCTCGTCCACACGGGCATGTCAGATGAAGCGCTTGACCCGTCAAAGTCGGTGCGCAGGGCGCGCGCCGAGCGCACGCGCGACCTCTCCGATCCGGATGCGTCGTAGCTTTTACTGTACCATGTGCCCTCCCGGCTTTCTTGTACTCACGGCTTTCATGCCATGCCCCAGCCCGAAACGAACAACTCAGAGGCTACATCCAACGCTGGTCGGTTGCCCACAGGCAGCTCGCACACGAACACATCGCGCTCAGATCCCCCGCACTTAGATCCCCCAGGTCATGGAGGCGAGATCCCTGAGCGTGAACTACCCAACGCGCCGGACCGGCCCACGGCGCAGGCCCGCTCCGACCGCGAGCTCGTCCGCCTCTGGCTCGCCGAGAAAGCC
>JAAAOH010000348.1 GCA_009908925.1 Spirochaetota bacterium
CGCCAAGCATGGCGAAGGAGGCGGTTACACCGCCGGTGGTGGGGTCGGTCAGCACCACGATCAGGGGCTGACGAGCCTCGTCGAGGAGGGTCGCCGCCTGCGAGGTCTTCGCCATCTGCATCAGGCTGAAGATGCCCTCGTGCATGCGTGCCCCACCGGAGGCCGCGAACAGTACCATCGGAAGCGAGCGCGCCGCGGCAAGCCGCATCGCGCGGGCGATCTTCTCGCCCACGACCGATCCCATGCTTCCGCCGAGGAACTTGAAGTTCATGATCGCCATCATGACCTTGCGCCCGTCGATCCGCCCGATTCCCGTCTGCACGGCCTCTCGAGCGTTCGCCTTCTGCTGGGCGCTTTGCACCTTCTCCTCGTAGCCGGGAAACTCGATGGGATTCTCCGGCACGAGCTCGGCATAGACCTCATCGAACACGCCGTCGTCGCACAGGATGCGGATGCGCTCGGTGGGCTCTATGCGAAAATGGTGACCACAGCCGGGACACACATAGAGGTTTCGCACGAGTTCATCTTCTTCTATGTGGGAGCTGCAGGAGGGACAGGCGTGCTTCTTTTTGACGTACGATCTGTCGTCGAGCGCGAGGTCATGTCGTTTTCTGATCGTCTTCGGTGGAATCACACGCTGAACGATCTCTCGGATGGTGATCGGCATCAGGCTACCTCCTCCATGATGGAGGCGAGAAGCCCCGTCCCGAAGTTACCGCCCTGAAAGGTCTTGTGCCCTATGATGCGCTTCTGTATGTCGAGATTCGTCGGCACACCTTCGAGGACGAACTCGGAGAGGGCGCGCTCCATGCGGCGAACTCCCTCTTCTCGATTGTCGCCGTAACAGATGATCTTTGCAATGAGCGCGTCGTAATTCGGCGGGACGAAATACCCGTTGTAGAGGAAACTGTCGACGCGTACGCCGTATCCGCCCGGCGGCAGGTAGTTCGTCACGCGTCCCGGCGCCCGCGCGTTTATGCGAACCTCTATGGCATAGCCACGGAGGTTGATGTTGTCCTGGCTGAGTCCCAGATCCTCGCCCGCCGCCGCGCGGATCTGGTCACGTACGATATCCACGCCGGTGACGAGCTCCGATACCGGGTGCTCGACCTGGACCCGCGCGTTTACCTCCATGAAGAAGTACTCATCCCCCACGACGAGGAATTCGATGGTGCCCGCCCCTACGTAGCCAAGACTCTTGAACAGGCGTATGGCATCGTTCCCCATCGACGCACGCATCTCGGGCGTCACCACCGGAGAGGGGCTCTCCTCGACGAGTTTCTGGTGCTTCTCCTGCACCGAGCAGTCACGCTCTCCGAGATGAACGACGTTCCCGTGGCTGTCGGCGAGAATCTGCACCTCGACGTGCCGCGGGTCCTCGAGGTACTTCTCGAGATAGACCGTACCGTCGGAGAAGGCGCTCTCCGCCTCGGAGGCAGCCATCTTGAGGGTCCGCTCGAACTCCCCGGCCTCCCGCACGATACGCATGCCCTTTCCACCACCGCCCGCAGCGGCCTTGATGATGACGGGGAAGCCCATCTCTTCGGCCGACTCGAGCGCGGCTTTTGCATCCTCGACACTTCCGGTGCTTCCCGGGATGACCGGCACACCATTCTCCCTGGCCGTCTTCTTTGCCTGGACTTTGTCGCCGAGGAGACTGATGGTCTCCGGCTTCGGGCCGATGAAGACGATACCGGCGTCGGTGACTTCCTGTGCGAACGCCGCATTCTCCGAGAGAAAGCCCACGCCGGGATGGATCGCATCGCACCTGGTGAGCACGGCGGCGGAAATGAGGCTCTGCTTGTTGAGGTAGCTCTCGCGCGCGGGAGCGGGCCCCACCCGGATGGCACTGTCCGCCATGCGAACCGCCAGCGAGTCCTCATCGGCTGAGGAATAGGCAACCACCGAGCGGATACCCATTTCCCGGCAGGCCCGCACGATGCGGACCGCGATCTCGCCTCGATTGGCGATCAGGATGGAATTGATCATAGGCGTTTGACTTCGAAAATGGGCGTCCCGTACTCCACCATTTCCCCGTTCTGGACGAGGATACGCACGATTTCGAGGTCGAACTCGGCCTCCAGCTCATTCATGACCTTCATCGCCTCGAGGACACAGAGCGTATCACCGGTTGAGAGCCGGGTGCCCTCATCCACGAAGGGAGGAGCATCGGGTGCCGGCGAGCGATAGAAGGTCGCCACGATGGGAGATGTGATGTACTCGATGTCTTCCGCGCCGGCCCCGCCGCCTTCCACCTCGGGACCCCCCGCATGGGACGGCTGTGCCGACGCCTGGGGCTGGACGGCGGCCGGCTGCGCCGGCTGCTGCTGCGGTGCCGCAGGCGCGGGCGCGGGATCCTGGCCGCCGCGTTTGAGTACCACGGAGCTGTCCTCGGTCTTGATGCGAAGCTCGGTCAGGGAGCTGTCTTCGAATTTATCAACTAGCTCAAACAGATCCTTCAGTTCCATAGCGAACCTCCGGTGAATCACCGTCCGGTACAGTTAAGTAGGATCGACCATATCACGCTCGGTTTTGGGGTGTCAACGTGGATTCGGTCGTTGACCGAGAGCATCGGATGTATTAGGCTTGTGGCCCGATACCGGCTCTCGAAGGCGAGGAACATGGACATGAGCGAAATCACAGAGTTGCTGCCCCACCGGCCGCCGTTTCTCTACGTCGACCGCATAGAATCCGCGGACGACGAGCACATCGTCGGCTACAAGACCTTCTCCGCGGATGAGTACTTCTTCCGCGGCCACTTCCCGGAGTATCCGGTAGTCCCGGGTGTTATCCTCGTGGAAAGCATGGCTCAATGCGGCGGCGCGGGCGTCCGGGAGCTCGGAAAGCTCGGCGAGGCACTCTTCTTTCTGGCCACCGTCGAGAAGGCGAAGTTCCGCCGCCAGGTTCGCCCCGACGAAACCATTCGAATGGAAATCGAAAACCTGAAGGTGAGCACTCGCATGCTCAAGCAGCGCGGCACGGCATACGTCGGCGACGAGGTGGCTGCGGAGGCCGAGTGGCTGTGCCTTGTGGGAGCCGCGCCGGCGTAATCGGGTTCAGCACGAGGAGGATTTGATACCCCATGGCACGAAACCAGGAAACCGTCCCCAAGAGAACCAGAGAGAGAGTGGACGCCTTCGGCGAGACCGCCGTGTATTACGCCAAGGACGAGAGCGGAGAGTTCCAGCCCACAACATATCGGGAGCTCTGGGACGCGGTTCAGCGTCTCGGGAGTGGCTTTCTCGAGCTCGGCGTCGAGCGCGGGGAGCACGTGGGTATCATCAGCGACAACCGCAGCGAGTGGCTGATGACCGATCTCGCCCTCCTCGCGATCGGCGCAGTCGACGTTCCCCGTGGCTCCGACGCCATGGCCGGAGAGATATCCTACATACTGAACCACGCAGACTGTCGCACCACCATCGCCGAGAACGGCGCGCAGGTGAAGAAGATCGTAGAGCGCCGCGAGGAGATGCCGAAGCTCGAGCGCGTCATCATGTACGACTACGAGGAGAGCGCGGCGTCCTCGCTCTCCGATGCGGGCGTCGAGGTGCTCGACTTCGCGGAGCTTCGGAAACGCGGTTCCAAAGCCTTCGAGGCCGACCCCTCCCATTTCGAAACGGCCATGGCGGAGGGGAAGACCGACGACATCGCAACGATCATCTATACCTCCGGCACCACCGGAGAGCCGAAAGGCGCAATGCTCACCCACCGGGCATTCCTCTTCCAGATGGATCGGGTAAAGGACCGACTCTACCTCGACGAGAACGACATCTTCCTGAGCGTCCTGCCCATCTGGCACTCCTTCGAGCGGGCGGTGGAGTACATCGTCATCGAGTACGCCGCGGCTATCGCGTATTCCAAGCCCATCGGAAAGGTGATGCTCGACGACATGGCGAAGATCCGCCCGACATGGATGACCTCCGTCCCACGGATATGGGAGGGCATACAGGGAGCGGTATACCGCAACGTGAAGAAGCAGAGCCCTGTCAAGCAGTCGCTCTTCTACTTCTTCGTCGGCGTCGGCCAGACGTTCGCACTGTTGCGGAACATGTTCCGGGGCCTTCTGCCGCAGTTCCAGCGCAGATCCATCTGGGTTGATAGGATCGTGAGCTTCGTGCCGCTCGTGCTGCTCTTTCCGTTGAAGCTGCTCGGGGACGTGCTCGTTTTCAAATCGCTCAAGGAAAAGCTCGGTGGACGGTTCGTCGCGGGTGTCTGCGGCGGCGGCGCGCTGCCGCCCCACGTGGACAACTTCTTTCAGGCGGCGGGCATCAAACTCCTCGAGGGCTACGGTCTCACCGAGACCGCGCCGGTACTCGCGGTTCGAAAGCAGCACACGCCCATTCCCGGCACCGTCGGCACGCTTCTCGACGACATCGAGTACAGGGTCGTCACCGAAGACGGACGGGAGGTCGGCCCGGGCCATCGCGGCACACTCTATGTGCGAAGCGACCAGGTGATGGAGGGATACTACAAGAAGCCCGAGGAAACCGCAAAGGTTCTCAGTGAGGACGGATGGTTGAACACGGGAGACGTCGCGATGTTCACCCACCGGGGCGCATGCAGGATCCTCGGCCGCACAAAGGATACAATCGTCCTGCGCGGCGGCGAGAACGTGGAGCCCACGCCCATCGAGGACAAGCTCGTGCAGTCGGAGTACATCGACCAGGCGATGGTCGTCGGCCAGGATCAGAAGTTCCTTGCCGCACTCATCGTTCCGAACGCCGAGAAGATGGACGAGTTCGCGCGGGAGAACAAGGTCGATTACATCGAGTCCGAGGAGCTCATCGAGCATCCGGAGTTCCAGGAGGTGATTCGCATGGAAATCGACTCACTTATCAACGCGAAGGCCGGCTTCAAGCTCTTCGAGCACGTCTATCGGTTCAAGCTCCTGTCAAAGCCCTTCGAGGTCGGTGACGAGATGACGAACACTATGAAAATCAAGCGCCCTGTGGTATATAAGAAATACCACCGGGAAATAGAGGACCTGTTCAAGACCTGATGAATGATTACACCCGGCGCCTGACGGGGCTTCTGCAGAGCCGCCCCGCGGTCGTGGTGCAGAACAGACTAATGTCTGCCGCAGACCGCGACATTGCGCTATCCATGCTGTACATGAGCAACGCCGATCGGGGGCGCATCCTCGAGAAGGTGTCGCCGGCCAAACAACGCAGGATCGTCGAGGAGCTCGAGCTCCACGAGCACCTGCAGATCACCTCCGCTCAGTATGAGGCTGCCATTACCAGCGTCATCGACGCCCTCGCTTCGGATTCGGTACAGTCGAAGGTGAGGAGCTACATCCGCCCGCGACGCGCGACACCCCGGCGAACGTAGCGCACCTCCAGGGCGAGGCCGCGGCGGGGCGGGAGCGCTTCCGCGTCGGGGCCGCCTCCGCGCGGGGCCGCCGGGATGCTGCCGCGACCTACCCCTCCGCCTGACGGATGAATGCGTCGCGATACCCCATAGCCCGGACGAAATACAGCACGCTTCCCCGCTCGTCTTCATTCAGCGGGCCCACGAGAACCCGGTACAGTGTCCGCTCATCGCCGCCGTCGGCGAGGACCTCGGTCGGGTACTGCGCCCGCAGTTGTTCCACGGCCTCTCGTGCGCTTCCGGCGGTGGAGTAGGCGCCGACCTGGAGATAAAAGCGGCTGCGGTCGAGGCTGCGCACGAGCGGTAACTCCTCCGCCGGCTCGGCCTCAGGCTCCTCGGCGACGGCAGCCTCCGCAGGCGGCGCCTCGGCCGGCTTCTCCGGAGGACGGGCCTCCGCGGGCTCGAGAGTGACAACGGCGTCCTCGGGAACTGCGGCGCGCCTCTCATCCTCAGGCCGTATGGCCGGCGGCAGGGACTCCTCCGCGGGTTCTCCGGTCGTTTCCTCGGCCACCGTGGACGGTTCCCCGGCGCCGGGGAGATCCGCGCTCACGTCCTCGAGCGGCGGTGCGAGCCTGCCGAGATACTCCGCCGCAGGTCGCTCGCCGGCCACCTCCGCGGGCGGATCCGGAACGCGGGCCACGCGATCGCCGAAATCGAGGTCCTCATCCACACGAGACGGCGTTGCGAGGAAGGTCGCGACCCCGTCTTCCCGTGGCGGCGGGAATCGGTCTCTGCCGGGGAAACGCTCGCGAACGACCCGTAACGCGTCCTCGACCTCGTTACGGTCGGAGGGCGGGCCGGCTGCGGGCACGGGCGCGGGAACCGGCTCCACCGGTGCGGGAGGCTCGGCGCGGCCGATGTCCGGGGCCCGTCCGGGGTCGGCAAGGCGCGTCGCCGTAGTTTCGACGCCGCCGCCGACACCGCTGCGTGCTCGGGTGGCGGGCTCGGCGCGCCGCTCGACGGTTCCACCGGCGATGACGGACGGGCCCCTGGCAGGCTCGGGTTCGGGCTCAGGCTCGGGTTCCGGCTCGGGCGCTTCCTCGGCCTCCTCGCCGGCGCGGGCGAGCGGAGCCGGGTAGAGCTCCTCCTCGCCAAGGGTCGCGGCGGGATTAACGTCGGGATCCGGTGAGAGCGCCCGCTCGACGCCGGGGCGGACGACGCCCGCGGCAGCAGCAGTCGGACGGGCTTGCACCCGCGCGGACTCGTCGCGTTGCACACCGAGCTCGCGAGCCGCGTCACTGGAAAGGACGAGAAAGATGCCGGGTTGATCGACACGCTTGGCGACGATCACGTCAACCGTCTCACCCGTTTCGAGGTTCGTTACCTCAATGACCTGATTCTGCGGAAAGCTGTTCGAAGCAGCGTAGAACCCCTCGTCGGGAAACTCTCCGAAGCCGCCGACCACCGCGTTGCCTTCCCAGGTGGACTGGGCATGCGCGAATAAAACGGCACCGAGCAGGAGAACAGGCACAATTCGGATATGTCGTTTCATAGCGAGGACTCCTCACTCAATCTTCGGTATAAACCGCGGCGTTCTGAAACCGCGGTTACCACGCCGAAAGCAGCTCGATCGCCACACGCCGACCGAGCTCCGCGGAGCGACTGCCGCGTTCGCTGCGCCCGGAGCCGAACTCGAATGGCGCAGAGCGGGTTCCTGCGGCAACGCGCTCTCCGGTTCCGACATCCCAGAGCTCGTAGTCCACGCGCATCGGCCGAACCGAAGAGTCGCCGTCGCGCTCGAACAGGAGGGCCAGCTGTACCACATAGGAGGCCCCACCCTCTCGTGCCGCCGTACGGACCGTGTAGCGTCGCTGTATGTCGGCGCCATCGAAGGGCTCGTAGTCACCGAGGTTGAACACAATGTGGCCGGCATCGAAGAAGGCTTCCATGATCCCGTCCTCGACGGCGGTCAGATGGTATCGCGAGGCGGCGAGATAATCATCGTCGGTAAAGCCGCTCTCATCACGCACCGATACCATCACCGTCTCGGAAAACCCGAATGCGGCCACGGTGAGCAGCAGGCTCAGGGCATATATCACGCGCAGTCTCACAATTCTGCCTCCGTACAAATCCAGTCTCTTACACATCTTCGGCGACGACAAGGCTTCGGTTGAGGTGAGAGCGGGTTTCATCGTAGAATGCTCGCGCGCATGCGCGACACCGACGCCGATGAAATACTACGTAGTTCAGGTCGAGACAGGGAATGAGCACAAATTCGTTCGGATCGCCTCCCAACGGGTAGGTGAGGACATTCGGCGAGTGGTCTGGCCCCGGCGCCGTTTGAACATTCGCCGCGGCGGCAGGACACGAGAGGAGCTTGCCTCCATATTCCCCGGATACGTATTCATCGAGTCCGAGGAGCTCAGCGCTCAGGACTACTGGGCGATCCGTCGGGTCCCGGGGTTCTTTCGATTTCTCAAGAGCAACCACAACGTACAGCCTCTTACCGAGCAGGATCAGAGGCTCCTTGTCCACTTTCTCTCATTCGGCGAAGTCGTCGACAAGTCGAAGGTCGTTTTCGGCGAGAACCAACGTATCGAAGTTCTCGAGGGACCCTTGAAAGGGCTTGAAGGACGGATCGTAAAGGTCGACAAACGAAAAGGGAGGGCAAAAGTGAAACTCGACATGTATGATGAGTCCTTCCTCGTGGATTTCGGCTTCGAATCCATGCAACGACTACCCGGGCAAAACGCGGACGCACAAAAGGCATGACAGCTACGCGCAGGAATCGTATCTATATAATCGGCGCCGGGTTCGCCGGAATTTCCATCGCCCGCGATATCAGGGAAAAGAGGTTCCCTGCCGAGATCGTTGCATTCCTCGATGATGATCGGGAGAAGATCGGGACGCGGATCGACGACGTGCCGGTCCTCGGCCCCATCGAGGCGGCCGCGAGCCTCGTAGAGAAGCGCCCGGCGGACGAGGCCCTCATAGCCATCCCCAGCGCCTCGCACGAGAAGCTGCGGTCCATCTACGACATCCTCGAACGTGCAGGTTTCTCACGCATCCGCATCCTCCCCGGCATCTCCCAGATGATGGAGGGAGACGCCCACTTTATCCAGACACGGGAAGTCGACCCGCAGGACCTCCTCGGGCGCACGCCGGCGAAGATCGGCCTCAAGGAGAGCCTCTCCTACCTGCGGGGCAGACGTGTGCTCATCACCGGAGCCGGTGGCAGTATCGGCAGCGAGCTCTCGCGGCAGCTTCTCTCCGGAGGGGCCGAGCGGCTCTACCTCTTCGGACATGGCGAGAACAGCATTTACGAGATCGATCGTGAGCTACGCCTCCTGCAGGAAGAGGGCGTGGGCGAGCGCGCCACCATCGTTCCGGTGATCGGAGAGATACAGGACAGGGACTTCGTTCACTTCATCCTCGATCGGCTCAAGGCCGATGTCATCTTTCACACCGCAGCCTACAAGCACGTTCCGATGGTGGAGGCCAACCCAGTCGTCGCGGTGAAGAACAACGTCTTTGGGACGCACAATCTGCTCGAAGGGGCGAAAGCCGCCGGTACGGAGCGCTTCGTGCTCGTTTCCACGGATAAGGTCGTCGAGCCGGTAAGCATCTACGGTGCCTCCAAGCGCATCGCAGAGGAGCTCGTCCTCTCTCAGCCCAACGGCAGGCAGCAGTATATGGTGGTGCGCTTCGGGAACGTCCTCGGATCCCGGGGCAGCATTCTGCCCCTGTTTCAGAAGCAGATAGCGAAAGGCGGGCCGATCACCATCACGAGCCCCGCGGCGAAACGCTTCTTCATGACAATTCCGGAGGCGGCCTCCCTGGTTCTCAAGGCGGGAGGTGTCGGAAGTGGCGGCAATCTCTACCTCCTCGACATGGGAGATCCGATCGCGATTAAGGAGCTGGCCGAGCAGCTGGTCCGTTTCTACGGCTACGAGCCCGGGGAAGACATCCCCTTCAGCTACATCGGTATGCGGCCCGGGGAAAAGGAAGAGGAGTCGCTCTACGCCCGGGACGAGCACCCCGTGGACACCGAGTTCCCCCGGATCAAGCAGATCATTCGCGCGGACCGGAACGGGCACGGCCTCCCGGCTCTGCTCGAGAGCCTTGCGCCGGTGTGCTTTTTCGACCGCAGGGCCCCGGATCAGTACCGTAACCGTCGGGAACTTCGCCGCATTCTCTCGGAGTATGTCCCGACACTGAAGATACCCGAGCATGAGCCGCAGTACTGACTTTGTTCCGTTCTCGAAACCGGATATCGGCCCCGCCGAGGAGGCCGCAGCGCTTCGCGTGCTTCGAAGCGGCTGGCTCACCACCGCCGGTGAAGCCCGCGCCTTCGAGGCGGAGTTCGCCGAGGCGGTCGGGAAACCGCACGCCCTCGCGGTGAGCTCGGCGACTGCGGGACTGCACCTCGCCCTCGAGGCTGTCGGGGTCGGCCCCGGCGACCTGGTTGCCATGAGCCCATACACCTTTGCTGCAACCGCCGAGGTCGTGCGATACCTCGGAGCCCATCCGCTCTTCGTCGACATCGAGGAGGATGGCTACAATATCGATCCCGAGCGCCTGGAGACCGCAATTGCGAGCGTCGGGGAGCAGAGCGCAGCGGGTCGCCGCGGTGAGAGCGAACGCCCCCCCGGCCCGCCTCGGGGCCCCGTCCGCGCGGTCGTACCGGTGCACGTCGCCGGCCGACCCTGCGACATGCCGCGTATCGGTGAGATAGCAGCGCGCGCTGGCGCCGCGGTGGTCTCGGACGCAGCCCATACCCTGCTCACCGCCGACGGCACCCCCGTCGGGGCGGAGGGCGATGCCGCGGCTTTCTCGTTCTATGCCACCAAGCCCATCACCACCGGCGAGGGTGGCATGGTGGTGACCGACCGCGCCGACCTTGCCGAGCGCATGCGCGTGATGCGGCTCCACGGCATCGACCGCGACGTGTGGGACCGCTACACATCACAGCAGGCGGGGTGGGCCTACGCCGTCACCGAAGCCGGCTTCAAGTACAACATGCCCGATCTCGCAGCGGCAATCGGCAGGGTGCAGCTGGAGAAGGCGGGAGAGATGCAGGCTCGACGGCGTGAGATCGCCGAACGCTACCGGGCGGGCCTCGGCGATCTCGAGTGGCTGACGATGCCGTGCGATCACCCCCTCCACTGCTATCACCTCTTCATCCTGCAGCTCGACCTCGAGCGCCTTTCAATCGATCGCGACGGGCTCATCACCGAGATGCGCGAAGCGGGAATCGGAACCTCAGTTCACTTCATTCCGCTTCACGTGATGCCGTACTACCGCAGGCTCTACGGTTACACCGAGCACAGTTTTCCGGTATCATGGAACAGGTTCGCTCGGGCGGTGAGCCTGCCGATCTATTCCGGCCTCACCGACGAGCAGGTGGACCGGGTCATCCATGCTCTGCGCGCCGTCGGCGAGCGCCACTCCCGGATAGCTCCATGACACACGAGTTCGTCACAGACATGTCTCTCCCCGACATGCTCCACTGCATTACCGTTCGCGCACGGTTCCCGCGGGGGCGTGTGCTCGGGATTCGAACGCCCGAGCTGCCGCGGGAGATTCGCCTGGTGACCGCAGCCGACATTCCCGGTAGCAACCGCGTGACGGTCGGGGACACCACGCTGCCGCTGCTCGCCGACGACTATGTGTCCTACCACGGGGAGCCCGTTGCCCTGCTTGTCGGTCCGGAGCTCGAGGACCTCGCCGTGCTGGTCGAGGACATCGAGCTCGACTACGAGCGAGAGGAGCCGGTGTTCGAGCCCGACGCCGACGACATAGACCATCGCGCGGCCCACCGCGAGCTCAGCCGCGGCGACACCAGCGGCGAGCTCGCGAATGCGTATCAGGTTGTACAGGGAGAGTATCGCACCGGCCCGCAGGAACACATGTACAGCGAGCCCCTTGCCGCAGTCGCCGGCTGGGAGGACGGCCTGCTCGCGATCTACACGGCCACGCAATGGATTCACCATGTCCACAGGACCTGCAGGACGGTACTCGGAGGAGGACACCGGATTGCGGTCCGCGCAACCGCCCTCGGCGAGCACCTCGACGGCAAACTGTGGCATCCATCGCTGGTCGCCGCGCGAGCCGCCCTTGCCGCCCACGTAACCGGGCGCAGTGTACGCCTCTCCTATTCCGCGCCCGAAGACTTCCTCTACTCTTCCAAGCGGGCGCCGATGTTTGCCTCGTACTCGGCCGGGCTCGACGCGGAAGGCAACCTGCAGTGCCTGCAGATCCGGCTCGTATTCAACCTGGGCGCCTACCCCATGTTCGCGCGGGAAATCGTGGATCGGGCGACGCATGCGGCCACCGGCGATTACCGCTGCGCGCACGTCACGGTGCGAACGACAGCCCTGCAGAGTAACCTACCCCCGCTGAACGCCCACGTGGGACTGGCCACGTCCCAGGTGCTGTTTGCGCTGGAGTCTCACGTTGCGCGAATCGCGGAGCTTGCGCAGGTTCCTCCCGACGCCTGGAAACGGGCGAATCTGCTAACCCGTGGCGACCGGTCGATCAACGGCATTACCCTGCCGCGCTCGGTGGACGCCGCCCGTCTTCTCGAGGATGTGGTCGGGCGTTCGGACTTCTCGCGCAAACATGCGGCATACGAACTGCAGAAAAAGCGCCGGACCGACTTCGAAGCGCTGGAGAATCCCTCTCGCGGGATCGGTCTCGCCTTTGCCTCTCAGGGCTCGGGGTTCATAGGGGCCGGGGAGAGTGAGTACGCGTCGAAGGTCCGGGTGAGACTGGAGACCGACGGCTCGGTGCACCTGAGATGCCCGGCCATGAACACCGACCGCCCGCTCGCACGATACTGGCGCAGTATGGCGGCGGAAATCCTTGCCGTGGCGCCCAACCACGTCACCTTCGACCCGATTGACTCCACGGTCATCCCGGATACGGGACCGCTTTTTCTGTCCCGTCACGTTGCCGTAATAACGCGGACCGTGGAAAGCTGCTGCAACGCCGTAGCCAAGAAGCGATTCCGTACATCCCTGCCGATCGAGGCGACGCGCTCCTACCGTCTGCCGCGGTCGCAACGGTGGAACGGGGAGACGTTCCGCGGGCGGCCGTTCGTCGAGCAGGCCTACGGAACGGCCGTTGTGGAGGTGGATGTAGATCCCATGACCCTTGCCGTGCGGGTACGGGCAATATGGATGAGTATCGACGGCGGACACATCATCGACCGGGCTGCTGCCGAGCAGTCCACCGAGCGAGGAATATTTCAGGCGCTCGGCTGGGCGGCCAGTGAGCAGATCGAGTATACCGAAGGTACGATCCGTGTCGGTGACTACGAGCGCTACGGGCCGGACGCGCGGGCACAGAATCCCACCCTGTCCATCGCCTTTCCGCAGGTCGACCCAAAGGACCCACCGCGTGGGATCGGCGAGCTGGCCTTCAGCTGTGTCCCGGCGGCCTACGCGGCCGCGGTCAGCCAGGCGACAGGCAACTACCTGGATCGACTGCCGGTAACACCGGCGGTGCTCGATGCATATCTGGAGACATCATGAAGTGCAGCTTCATCCTCAACGGTGACGATGTATCGGTGCAGACGCCGCCGTCGACCCTGCTCATAGACATCATCCGCGACGAGCTGAGACTCAAGGCAAGTCGTGCGGGCTGCCTGCAGGGCGAGTGCGGCTTCTGCACGGTGCTACTGGACAGCTCCCTGACGCTTGCCTGCATGGTGCCGGCCTTTCGGGCCCACCGCACCGAAGTAATCACCATCGAGGGATTCGAGCAGACGGATGATTACGGGGATATCGAACGGGGATTCGCGGATGCGGGGTTTGAGCCCTGTGGGTTCTGCCGCGCCGGGCGGGTGCTTACGACTCACGCCGTGCTGCTGGCAAACGCAACGCCAACCGAGAGCGAGCTTCAAAGGGCGGCGGCCTCGATTCGCTGCAGATGCAGCTCCACCTCGCGATTCATAGACGGCATGCGCAACGCGGCGCAGCAACGAAGGGAGCGGGAGAATGCCCTCAAAGGCGAAACCGGTCTACGTATACTACCCGGATAACCTGGGCGAGTTCCTGCAGCTCAGGCGGCG
>JAAAOH010000193.1 GCA_009908925.1 Spirochaetota bacterium
GCTTGGGCGGTGCGAACGCGGGCGACATGGCGGGGAGCCCGCCGCCTCCGACCACGGTGCTGCGGGTGAGCAGGCCGTGGAGCCCGCCGCCTCCGACCACGGTGCTGCGGGCGAGCAGGCCGTGGAGCAGGTCGAGGGTGGCGTGGGGCGCGAGGCCGGTCGCCACGCAGAGAAGGGCAATGACGACCATACCCATCGTCGCGACAGCCGGCACCGCCCGCGCGCCCGCACCGTCCGGGGTGGCGCCGTTCGGGGCAGCGCCCTCCTGCGCAGGACCGCCGCGAAACACCCGCGAGAGCTTTATAAATGATGCCGCCGTTCCGATTGCGGTAAGCCGCAGAAGCAGATAGGCCGGGGAGCCGTCGAGAGCTGTCGAAATGGCGACTTTGCTTGCGTAGCCATTGAATCCGGGCACGCCCGCGATGGAGAGGGCGCCGACGGCAAAGAGCGCCGCGAGAACCGGTGCACGTCGCCCGACTCCCGGCATCCGATAGACGTCGCGCTCCCCGGTGAGATAGACGGCGGTACCGACGGCAAGGAAGAGCAGGCTCTTGAATAGACCGTGGTTCAGGGCATGGTAGACGGAGGCCGGGAGCGCGAGGGGATTGCCGACGGTACCGGCGGCGAGCAGGTCCCCGGGGCCGGCGGCGGCCGCAGCAACGCCGCCGGCCGCACCGATCGCCGCAAGCACATAGCCCATCTGCGAGATCGAGTGGTAGGCAAGGAGCTTCTTCACGTCACGCTGTGAGAGCGCCCAGATCACCGCGACGATCGCGGTAATTGCACCGATCCACAACAGTAGCCGGGCGAAAATCATCGGGTCGAAGACGGTGATGATACGCACCATGGCGAAGAAGGACACTTTGATGAGCACTCCCGAGAGCAGGGCCGAGATCGGGTGGGGGGCGTATGCGTGTGCCTCGGGGAGCCAGGTGTGAAACGGAATGAAGGCGGTGCGCACCCCGACCCCGACCACCAGGGCTACGAGCGCGAATCGGAGGGTGCGCAGCCGCACGGGGTCCTCAACCGCGCGGTACAATGGGCCGATGTCGGCGAGGGCGAGTGTGCCGAGCTCTCGATAGATCACGAACACCCCGAAGAGGAAGAAGAAAATGCCGACCGAGCTCAGAATGAGATACTTGAAGGAGGCGACGAGAGCGGTGCCTTCACGGTGATAAGCGATGAGGACGTAGGCCGAGATCGCAATGATCTCGAAGCTCACGAACATGTTGAAGACGTCGGTGGTCAGCACGACCCCTTCCATACCGGCAACGAGAAGCATGAAGAAGAAGTAGAACTCGGTACCGTACTCACGGTGGGAAACGATGTAGAGTGAGATGAGAAACGACAGCCCGTAGACGAGCGCCGAAGAAAGCCAGGCGAGACCGTCGAGCCGCAACCCGATTCCGAGCGGCACCGGCCAGCCGCCGAGCGCGTACGTGGCTATGCCTCCCGCGTTCACCGCGGAGTAACTGAAGCCGAGTGCCACCGCGCCGCCGAGAAGCATCACCGGCGTGAGCAGGGTGAGCGTCCGCACCGCCGCCGGCCGGCGCGCTATCGTCGGAAGCTTCGCAGCGAGCGCAGCCGCCGCGCCGCCGAGCGGCAGCACGACCAGAAGCACCACGAGGTCAGTCACGGGAGGTCCACGCCTCCGCCTCTATGCGACGGATGTCGAGGGTGGCGAACCTGCGGTGAAGAAGCACCACGAGGGCGAGCCCGAGCGCGATGATACAGATCCCCACCACGATGGCGGTCAGCATCAGCGCCTGCGGGAGGGGATCGACCATCGCGGCCGCGGCAGACGGGGCTCCGGCAGACGGGGCTCCCTCGAGGATGGGAGCCGTTGTCCCGAAGCGTGCGCCGTGGTGGACGAAGAACATGACGATCGCGCCGTTCATGATGCTCAGGGCGATGATCTTCTTGATGATATTGTGTTTCGAGAGAACTCCCCAGAGGCCGACGAGGAAGATGAGGCCGATCAGGTATTCACTCACCGCGACTCCTCCCTGAACAGATGAAGCGCGATAAGACTGACGCCGGCGCCCACCTTGATGCCGATGACGATGTTGAGCGCGAAGACGAAGCCGACGCGCGGAACGACGAAGCCCGCCGGTAGCACGTTCTCGAGAAAGTAGCCACCCGCTGCCACGCCGGCGAGCCCGAGTGCGATGAGCATGATATAACTTGCAGTCTCGGCGATCGAAAGCCGCCCTGGAGGAAAGGCCGTCATTGCCACGCCGGGATCCCTGCCGAGGGCCAACAGAATGACGCCGGAGGCCATGACCACGCCACCCTGGAATCCGCCGCCCGGCGTACGATGTCCGAAGGCGACGAGATAGAAGCCGAACAGAAAGATGTAGGGAGAGAGCTTTCGGGCGACGACGTCGATGATGTCGGTCTTTCTCATCGTTTCGCCCCCACCAGATAGACGATTCCCGAGACGGCGAGAAGCAGAACTACGGTCTCGCCGAGGGTGTCGTACGCGCGGTAGCCAAGGTATATCGCGGTGACCAGATTGAGCGAGCCGGTTTCCGCGGTGCCGTGCTCGAGAATGTGCGCGCGGATCGAGTCGTCCGAGCCCGGGGTCTCCATCCCCGGCGCCTCCATCCCCGGCACCACGCTGAGCGCGATGAAGGCTGCGACCGCAAGCAGCGCCGCCGCGTCAACCATCACCCTGACCACGCGCTTCATGTGTCGTCCCTCCGCTCGGTCTTGTGAACCGCCCAGACGAACACGAGGGTGCCGACGCCCGTGCCGACCGCCGCCTCGGTGAGCGCGACGTCGGGGGCGTGAAGGATGAAGAACAAGAGGGAGCTCAGCAGGCTGAACACCGAGACGAGAATGACGGCGGTGAGGAGGTTGCGCACCTGCAGCGACAGGACGGCGACAACAACGAGAAGAACCAGCACGATATCAGTCATCGTCTGTGTGGAGTCCTCCTCGCCTCATATGGCTGCGGCGCCACGGAATCATCTCGTTCCTCCAGGCAAAGCGCGCGATGATGTGCGCGGCAACGGGGCTCGAGACGAAAAAGAACAGCGCGATGACCGCGAGCTTTCCCGTCATCTGGTCCCAGCCGGTGAGAAACATGCAACCTACGATCACTGAGAACACCGAGGTCGTGGTGGCGGTGGAGGAGGCCTGCAGCCGCGTGTAGACGTCCGGGAAAATGAGCACGCCGAGATGCCCCATTACGGCGAAGATGATGCCGAAGGCGAAGAACACGCCCGCTGCCCATATCATCCGCTCGCCTCCTTCGAATCGACGTATCGCGCGATGGCGAGAATGCCGACGAAACCGAAAATGTCGTAGACCAGCGCAACATCGAGGTAGACCGATCGGGCCTCGCTGACGGCGACGAGCACCAGGAGCGCGAGAATCTGTGAGGCGACGATGTTCAGGCCGATCATCCGGTCGACCACGGTGGGGCCGATCAGCGTCCGCACCATCCCCACCACGCTGGAGGCGAGAAAGAAATAGATCATGAACCGAAGCATCACGTCCATATGCGTTTGAGAATGCGCTCGTAGCTCCCCTTCACGAGCTCTCCGGCATACTTCGAGTGCGTGGTGCGTGCATCGAGCCAGTGGACGATGAGGTGATCGTCATCGAGGTCGAGGGTGATGGTGCCCGGTGTGAGGGTGATGGAGTTGGTCAGGGCCACGCGGGCGATATCGCTCGAGAGGCGCGTTCGAAAGTGGACGACGCCCGGGTTGATGCGTCCCCGCAGGATGTTCCACAGGACGCGGAAACTGGCGACGTACATCTCGAAGATGAGAACGGCGGCGTATACCACCAGCAGGTGCACCCGGGGGATGAGGGTGCGGCGGGAGGCCTCCTCCTGCTCGATGAAGAGGGAATAAGTGAGCAGCGCCACGATAAAGGAGAATCCGAGGCCGATCAGGAGGAACGCGGGATCCACCGTCCAGGTGAAGAGCACCCAGCCGACCATCAGGTAGACCGTGGTCAATGCGATGCGCACCGCGTTCCATCGTGCCTGGCGCCCGATCACTTCTGCGCCTCCCGCTCAGCGAAGAGCCTGGTGACCTCCTCTGCGCTCTGCGCAGCGTGCAGGGCGCCGCGGAATTCGGGATCATTCAGATAGCGCGAGAGCCTGCTGAGGAGCCTCAGGTGGGCGGTGTGGGCGCCGGTGGGGCCAACCAGCAGGAAGACGAGCGTCACCGGCGTGTTGTCCGGTGCGTCGAACTTGACGCCCGCGGAGGACCTGCCGAAGGCCAATGTGGTCGCGGGGACCTGGTCGGAGAGCCGGTGGGGCACCGCAATGCCGTGGCCGATCGCGGTCGATGTCAGTTTCTCCCGCTCGAGGATCTCCTCCGCAAGGGTGCGGGCATCTCCGATCTTGCCGGCGTTCTCGAGCGCCGCGACGAGCTCCTCGATAACGGGGCGCTTCTTGCGGGTGGAGAGCTCGAGTACGACGCAGGTCGGGTCGAGAATTTCCGAGAACGATGCGGTCACGCTATTCCTCCTGTCCCACCAGCCCGGCGGCGTGATCCACCGGTATCGTGAAGAAAATCCCCGTTCCTGGCGCGGAGAGTCCGCCGCAGACGTCATCGAGCAGCTGCTCGAGGTCGGGAATGAGCTCTTCATCACGAACGACCGACAGTATCGTTTTGTTATAGGGCTTGTTGCCCTTCATGAACTCCTTGAAATCCGCGAACAGCGGCACTTCATAGGTGAGGAAGCGTCCCATGCCCTCGGAATCGAGAATGGTCGCGCCCTCGATGCCCGCCTCCACGTAGGCTTCCAGTACCTGTTCGAGAAGTTCCTCTTTATTCAGTACGAACACGACGAGTTTCATGGTCTGTTGCCGGGCATTATAGCGCGAGGCGCTCGCAGGGAAAACAAGAATCGGCCGGAAATGCGAAGCGCCCCCGATACATCGGGGGCGCTTCGGCCGGTGGATGGTGCGACGCCGGGCGGCGGCAGGCAGCGGCAGGCAGGCGCGTGCCGTGTGGCAGCGGCCTCAGCGTCGCCAGCG
Source organism: Spirochaetota bacterium (assembly GCA_009908925.1). Taxonomy (GTDB): domain Bacteria; phylum Spirochaetota; class Spirochaetia; order DSM-27196; family PWMO01; genus JAAAOH01. The sequence goes on from JAAAOH010000193.1 coordinate 5,000, forward strand.
ATCGTCGTTGCCGCGCCTGTCGTCGATCATGCGTACGACCCGGCGTACGAAGGTGTCGAGCTGTGGCTTGAAGAAATAGCCGAGCGCGACGCCGATAATCAACGGAAAGAGAAATCCCATCAGCTCCCCTCCTTCTTGATCTCGACCGTGACGCGCTCCCCTTCGGCAACGTCTTCCTTGGGCGGAACGGTCACCTTGAGCACGCCGTTTCGAAAGACCGCGTCGGCCTTGTCGCGGTCGAACTTGTCCTCCGGGACGTAGTACTTCTGATCCTTGATGTCCTTGAACTTCAGCCGGCGCTTGAGGTAGTGCACGTCTTCCTGTTCCTCTTCAGAAGGGACCGTCGCGCTGAGGTACATGTAGTCGCCGCGGAACTCGAGCTTGATGTTCGCCTCGTCGAAACCTGCGAGTGCGAACTCGAAGACAATGGTCTTGTTCTCGGTCATGTAGATGTTCGCGGGCGGGTAGGAATAGAAGGGATAAAAATCATGGCGGGCGTCCCAGTTGAACCCGCGCTCGCCGGGCTGATAGCCCATGCGCTCTTCGAATACATCCTTGAGATTCTCCGCGGCGGAGAAGATCTCATCCATCATGCGACCGAGATCCACGAATTCCTTCTGTTTCATGGAATGCTCCTGTGGCTGCCCCGACGTCGTGCGTCCGGGGTCGTGATATACGGTCCCTCTACGAGGCGACCCGAGGGCGTCTGGTCCGCAAACCGTCCCTCGGGGATAATATGCGCACATATCGCGGCCGTGTCGAGGCAAATTTTGGAGGCACCCGCCGGTTCTCGCGGCGCGACGCCGTGGGACCCTGCCGCGAAACGGCCGGCGTTTGCCCAACGGCCCCCGGAGTGCTACACTCCTGCGAGAAAGGATCGGTCCGTGCCCATACGCGTTCTGTTTGTCGGAGAAATTGTCGGAAAAGCAGGGCTCTACTGCATAAAGAAACTCCTGCCCGAACTCCGTACCAGCTATGACCTCGATTTCGTCGTGGCAAACGGGGACGGCGTGACCGGCGGCTTCGGTATCGGCAAGAATCACTCCATATATCTGCGAAAACTCGGCGTGGACTGCATCACGGGCGGCGACCAGATCTACTTCAAGAAGGACATGGTTACGCATATTGACACCGCCCCCTACATCCTGCGGGCCGCGAACTTCCCGCAGGGGAATCCGGGGCGCGGGTGGCGCCATTATGCGGCCGGCGAGCGGCGGATCGCGGTCATCAGTGTCCTCGGCCAGTCCGGGTTCACCAAGCTGCACCTCGCCAACCCCTTTCTCTTTCTCCCGGACCTGATTGCGCGGGCGAAGAAGGACACCGATATCGTGCTCGTGGACTTCCACGCCGCGACGACCGCGGAGAAGTGCAGTATGATGTTCATGATCGATGGAACTGTCTCGGCGCTCATCGGTACCGGGCAGCGCGCGCTGACCGCCGACGCCGGGCTGCAACCCAAGGGGACGGCGGTTATCTGTGACGCCGGGCGCACCGGGAGCCTCGACAGCGTGGCCGGGCTCGACCCGGCGGTCGAAATACAGCAGTATCTGACGCAGATCCCAGAACGCTCCTCCGACGCCTGGGGACGGCTCGAGTTGCAGGGTGTGCTCCTCGAAATAGAGGACTCGGGAGCGGCGAAGTCGATACAGACGATTCGCGTTCCCTGTGAGGAAGGTCAGGATGATCGAGAAAGCGAGAGTCATTAGCATAGACGGCGACCGCGTCACCCTCGCGTGCGCCGACGGGGATACCTGCAAAGTCTGTTCGTCGTCATTCTGCAGCACGAAACAGCGCCGGTTCAGCGCGGAAAATACCAATCACATAGAGCTCAGCCCCAACGATGAGGTGGAGGTGTTCGTCCATCCGGGGAAGGCGATTCTTGCGGGCTTCATGGTGCTGATCCTGCCGCTGCTGCTCTTCATTCTCGGCTTCGACCTGGCGGGGCGTTTCCTCGGTATTGCCTCCGAGGCAGGCCGGGCTGGCGTTGGCGCACTGTCACTTGCAGTGGGATTTGCGGGCGTCTATCTCTATAATCGCGGGCGCGGGGGCGAGTCCATGCCCTCGGTCCTGCGGCGCGTGGCAGGTGATGCTCCGGACTGACGCCGGAGCTGCCGGGCCGACACCCCGGAGTATGCGCGCCCAGGGCTATGCGTACGTCGCGCGGGCGGCCTCGGAGATGGCCCCGGCGATCTCGTGCAGCGCGACCTGTTTTCTGACATACCCGAGCTCGTAGGCAACCTTCGGCATGCCATAGACGACGCTGCTTGCCTCATCCTGCCCGATTGTCATCCCGCCGCGCTCGTAGAGCTTCGCGAGGCCGGCCGACCCGTCGCGGCCCATGCCGGTCATGATGACGGCCACCGCATGATTGCCGTAGACCTCGGCGACGGTCTCGAAGAGAACATCCGCAGAGGGCCGATGGCCGTTGCGGGGGTCGTCCTGGGTGACGCGCAGGGTGACCACATCGGAGTTACGCGCGACGCCGAGGTGATAGTTCCCCGGTGCGATGATCACGTTGCCCGGGCGAACCTCCATTCCGTCCTCCGCCTCGCAAACGGCGAGCGCACAGACACGATCGAGGCTGCGGGCGAACTCCGCGGTGAATCCGGCGGGCATGTGCTGGACGACGAGCACCGGAACGGGGAGATCCGCATCGAGCTCGGCAAAGACCTTCCTCAGGGCGTTCGGACCCCCGGTAGATATACCGATGGCCACGACCTCGGGTCTGCCCGGCTCGGCGAGGGGAGTGACCCGGGCCGGGGCTTCGGGAACGGTCGGTGACGTCGGCGCCGGCTTTGCCGGCCTTGCCGGGCGGCTTCCGGCCGGGGGACGGGATCCGGCGGCCGGGCGAGCCGTTGCCGTGGGACGGGCATGTGGCTCCACCGTCGGCGGAGCTGTTCCTTCGGGGCGGTCGAGGGTGCCGAGCCCTTTGCGGTTTCGGTGCTGCCGACCGTATGCGCGAACGAGCTCCACGACCTGGGCCTCGACGCGCACGATATCCCGGGATACCGACCCCGACGGTTTCGTCACGAAGTCCGCGGCGCCGAGGGCGAGCGCATCCATGGTGACGCGCGCACCCTTCCGTGCCACCGAAGAGAGGACAACCACGGGTACGTCTATCGAGCGCTTGCGTCGTTCCTGGAGAAACTCGATGCCGTTCATCACCGGCATCTCGATATCGAGCACCACAACATCCGGGTCGAGGCGCTCGATCTTCTGCAACGCAAACTCGCCGTTCATCGCTGTCCCGACCACCCGGACATCGCCTGCTGCTTCCAGCATCCTGCTTACCAGGTTTCTCATGAGCGCCGAGTCGTCGACGACGAGCGCCCTAATCTTCTCGGTGGATTGCGACATATCGGTTACACCAGTTTCTTTCGATATACGGAGGCCCAGTCCGTGCGGTAGAACTCGAACTGCGTGTTCATACCGAACAGTGACTCCGAGTGGCCGATGAACAGGTACGAGTATCGACCCATTGTGTCCCAGAACCGCTCCACCGCATTGCGTTGAGCGGTTTCGTCGAAGTAGATGAGTACGTTTCGGCAGAACACCACGTCGAGGTCGCGAAGCCCGCTGTCATTTTTGAGATTGTGGTAGTCGAAGGTCACCATGTCCATGATGTCCTGGTTGATCTGGTAGCCCGAGGGCTTCTTCGTAAAATACTTTTTGAGGTACTTCTCCGGAACGTGATCCACGCGGTTCTCGGGGTAGAGGCCCTGCCTTCCGACCATGAGCGACTTGAGGCTGATGTCGGATGCGGTGATGCTTATCTTGATGGTCGACGGCACCAGCTCTCGGGCGACCATGGCCATCGTGTAGGGCTCCTCCCCCGTCGAGCAGCCGGCGCTCCACATGCGCAGGCTCTGCCCGCCCGTGCGGCGTTTGTGCTCCACGAGGTCGGGAAGGATGGCATGCTCGAAGGCCTGTATGTGCGCCGTATTGCGGAAAAAGCGCGTGAGATTCGTGGTGACGGTGTCAAGGAGGACCTTGAGCTCCTCGGGCTCGCGCTTGATGCGGCGGTAGTACTCGCTGAGGTTGTCGCTACCTGAGGACCGCAATCGCTCCCGCAGACGGCTCTCGAGAATGGACCGGTTCGAGGTGGTGAAGTTGATCCCGCTTGCCTCGTAGATCAGATCGCGAAATTGGGTAAACTCTTCGTCGCTTATGTTCCCCACCATAGCCGGAGTAAAACCGAGTGTAGGTTTCCGATGCAGCGGTGTCAACACGCGCATCCTGAACCTGAGATCCGCCGGCGGACGTGATAGATTCTGCTCTTAAGCATGTGGACGGAACGAGCAATGGAAACGGGCTTGAACGAGGTCGCAATTGCAGCCATCGGTGTGGACCGCTTCTCCGGCGACCAGCGTGTTTTTCTCGTGGACGGCACGAGCGAAACGGGTATCTCAATACCGCTGACGGCGGGGCAGGCTTCCGAGTTGCTCCTGCGGCTGGAGCAGGGCGGCACGGTGGAACAGTCTCCCTACGCTACCGTCGTGGCGCTGTTGCACGACAACGGGCTGACCCCGCTGCGGGTCGTGGTTTCACCGCGCGAGAAGCAGGCCTCGCTTCTCTACCACGACGGGGTGGAGGAGCGCCATCTGGATGTGAGCTGCGGCGAGGGAACCGTTCTTGCCGCCTACCTCGACCTTCCGGTCATGGTCGATCGGCACCTCCTCGCCGATCTCGAGCCCGAGCTCGTATCCCGTCGCCGTCGCATGGACGTGCTGTACTTCAGCAGGGTATAATGCAGGCCCATGAACAAGTACATCTTTGTCACGGGCGGCGTGTGTTCGAGCCTTGGCAAAGGCGTTGCGGCAGCTTCCCTCGGAAGTCTGCTCGAGTGTCGTGGCCTTTCTGTCCGAATGGTCAAAATCGACCCCTACATCAATGTCGACGCAGGGACCATGAGTCCCTATCAGCATGGGGAAGTCTACGTCACTGACGACGGCGCCGAAACCGATCTCGATCTCGGCAACTATGCCAGATTTACACAGTCTCCGATCATGCGGGCCTCTTCGATCACCACGGGCCAGATCTATCAGGAGGTCATACAGCGCGAGCGCGAGGGCCGGTACCTCGGCCGCACCGTGCAGGTGATCCCCCACATAACCGATCGCATCAAGCAGCGGATTTTCGCCGTGGGCGAGTCTGCCGAGGTGGACGTGACCATCGTGGAAGTCGGCGGTACGGTGGGCGATATCGAGTCGGTGCCCTACCTCGAGGCGGCGCGGCAGATGACCCGCGAGCTCGGACACGAGAACGTGATAACCGTACACCTCACCCTCATACCCGAGGTCGCGGGGAACGAGCTCAAGACCAAGCCCACACAGCACTCGGTGAAGGAGCTTCGCGAGATTGGCCTGCAGCCCGATGTGCTGCTCTGCCGCGCGCCCGTGGCGCTCACCGATGACCTCCGGCGCAAGATATCGGTCTTCACGAACGTGGAGGAAGAGGCGGTCGTCTCCGCCTACGACATCAAGACGACCATCTACGATATTCCGCTGTCTTTCTATCGCCAGCAGCTCGACGAGATCGTGCTGCGCAAGCTGCACATGCCCCTGCACGAAACCGACCTCGGCGCCTGGGAACACGTCTCCCGCGCCTTCCGTCACGCGGAGCACACCGTGCGCATCGGCTTCGTGGGCAAGTACATCGACCTCAACGATGCCTACAAATCGGTGGACGAGGCACTCTTCCACGGCGGCATCGCCAACGGGGTGCGCGTGGAGCTCGTGAAGATCGACTCCGAGGAGCTGGAGCGCGAGGCGGACCTCGATCGGATCTTCGATGACATCGACGGCATTCTCGTTCCCGGCGGATTCGGCAGCCGCGGCGTACAGGGCATGATCAATACCGCCCGCTGGGCGCGGGAGAACAACGTCCCCTATTTCGGGATCTGTCTCGGCATGCAGGTCATGGTCATCGAGTACGCGCGCAACGTGATGGGGATGCCCGGGGCTGACAGCACCGAGTTCACCCCGGAGACCTCCGATCCGGTGGTGAGCCTGCTCGAGGAGCAGGTGAACGTAAAGAATTACGGCGGCACCATGCGTCTCGGTGCCAACGATACCCTGCTGTATGAGGGCTACAAGATCCGGGAGATCTACGGACGGGAGACCATCCGCGAGCGCCACCGCCACCGCTACGAGGTCTCCAACCTCTACCGCGAGCGCCTTCACGAGGCCGGGCTGCTGGTGGCCGGCGTTACACCCGACGCGGAGCTCGTGGAATCGGTGCAGTGGAGCGGACATACCTGGGGGATCGGCGTGCAGTACCATCCGGAGTTCCGCTCCAAACCGGTCGCCGCGCATCCGCTGTTTCAGAGCTTCATCGCGGCGAGCTACGCCCGCGAGCGTGCCCGCACCGCCCGCGCGCACGCCGACGTGCCGGCAGGATGAAACCGGCGGGTCCGGGCGCGGTGCACGCGCACAGGGGCGCGGGCGCGGTGGCGATGGCACGCGTGGGCGTGGGCGCGGCGGCACGCGCGGTCGTTGTGGCGGCCGCGGTTCTAGCGGCGCTCGGCGCCTGCAGCCTCGACTACGAGCAGCTCGAGGTGGCCGAGGAGCGCGACGAAGGAGTGCCCGAAACGGTAGTCACCGACGCACGGTTCACCGTCGTCCGGACCGCCGCCCGCAGTTTCCGCATCACCGCCGAACGCGCGGAAACCTACCCCGAGCGACAGGAGCAGATTCTCCTCGGGCTGCAGTTCGAAGAGCTCGGCGCCGACGGTGAGGTGATTACGAGCGGCTCGGCCGATCGCGCCGTGCACGACACCGCGACGGACGATGTGACGATGAGCGGAAATATCTCGTTTTACTCAAAAGAATACGAGGCGCGCGTGACCACGGGGTACCTCAGCTGGAACAACGAGGAGAAGCTGCTGCGGGGTCGAAACGACGAGGCGGTGCGGCTTGAGCTCGACTCCGGTAGCGTGGTGGAGGGGACCGGGTTCGAGGCGGACATGCGCCGCAGCATCGCGCGGTTTGCCGAGTCGGTGCGGGGAGTGCTCGAGACCGATGACGAGTAGGCTCGCGGTCCGCACGGGTGCCGCCGCCGCGATGGCGGCGTTTCTCATCATTCTTGCCCCCGCCGTCGCGGCCGAGCGCTTCGAGTTCGCCGGCGACTCCACGCGCATCGTTTTTGCCGAGGGGCGCGAGCGGACGCTGCTCTCGGGTAACGCGCGTGTCACCTCCGATACCATGGAGATTCGTGCCGACGAAATCGAGATCTACGGCGAGGACTTCCGCTACGCCCTGTGCACCGGGAACGTCCGCGCCTCCGATGAAGAGCGCGGCATTCGCATCGAGAGCGACGAGCTGTTCTTCGACCGCCAGGAGGAAGTCCTGCGCGCCAAGGGCAACGCCGTGCTCGAGGACATCGAGAACGAGCTCGTCGTGCGCGGCGGTGTGCTCGAGAGCAGGCAGCAGGAGGAGTTGACCATCGCCCAGATACAGGTCCGCATCTTTGGGGACGAGCTCACCGCGCGCGGGGAGTACGCCCGCTATCGCCGTGACGACCAGGTGCTCGAGCTCTCCGGGTTGCCGGTCGTGTTCTGGCAGGGCGATGAGTACCGCGCCTCGCGCATCATCGTGAACACCGAGACCGAGGAGATCAGCCTCGAGGGTGACGTGCGCGGCTCGATCACGCCGGCCGCAGAGGAGCCTGCCGACGACGATCCCGAGAAGGAGCCCGCAGATGAGTGACCCATCGCTTCGCGTGGAGGGGCTCACCAAGCAGTACGGCCGCCGGATCGTGGTGAACGACGTCACATTCTCCATGCACCGGGGCGAGGTGGTGGGCTTTCTCGGGCCCAACGGCGCGGGCAAGACGACATGCTTCTACATGATCGTTGGATTTATCGCACCGCAGCGCGGGAGTATCTACCTCGACGAGCACGACATCACCAAATTGCCCATGTATCGTCGTGCCCGACTCGGCATCTCATACCTGCCGCAGGAGCCCTCGGTGTTTCGAAAGCTCACCGTCGAGCAGAACATCTGGGCGATCCTGGAAACGCGAGGCGACCTCAGCCCCGAAGAGAAGCATGCGCGCCTCGATGAGCTCCTGAGCGAGCTCGGGATCGAGGAGAACCGCACCCAGCAGGCCTACACCCTCTCCGGGGGAGAGCGACGGCGCACCGAAATCGCGCGGTCACTGGCCATCGAGCCGAAGTTTCTCCTCCTCGATGAGCCGTTCGCGGGGATTGATCCGATCGCAGTCTACGAGATAAAGACCATCGTGCAGAGCCTCTCCGCCAAGGGAATCGGCGTTCTGGTCACCGATCACAACGTCCGTGACACCCTCGAGATCACCAACCGC